>CALAZP010000336.1 GCA_937926355.1 uncultured Saprospirales bacterium | reverse complement strand
GTACACTTCAACAAACCGTTGGATTGACCGAGATCACCATTGCTTATCATAAACCCGGTGCCAGAGGCCGAAAAATATTTGGATCATTAGTCCCCTTCAAAAGAATCTGGAGAGTTGGAGCTAATGAATCAACAAAAATTAGTTTCTCAGACTCTGTTTTCATTAAAGGTCATTTACTCCCCAAAGGCACCTATGCCCTATATGCCATTCCGGATAGTCTGCAATGGGAGGTTATTTTTCACCGCAACCTTTCCCATTGGGGAGATGGCAGAAAGCAATATCGCCCAGAAGAAGATGCGCTAAGAATTACTACCACCCCAGATACTCAATTTTATCACTCCGAAGATTTACAGCTCTATTTTGAAAATATTACTTTTGAAAAAGCAGACCTCGTCATTAATTGGGAACACACCAAAGTTTCTGTTCCTATCGCTTTCCAAACTCAAACCAAAATGCTGAGGGAAATCACCTATCAAGTAAAAAACAACCCTACCGCAGATACCTACTATCAATCAGGGAGGTACCTTAAAGAAGCAGGATTATTGCCAGCCATCGCAAAGGAATATCTGATTCAAGCCAATGCACTTCATCCTAATAAATACTATATACACAGAGTATGGGCTGAAGTAGAAGGACAACTCAAAAACTACCAAAAAGCTATAGAATTAGCTAAGATTTCAGCCCAACTGGCCGAAAAAGAAGGAAAAGACGAGTTTGTCAGAATGAACGAAAGGTCTATTCAAAAATGGGAAGAACTGTTGACCAAACAGCAATAATTTTTGAAATTTTACATTACTTTTCTTAGCAATTAACGATTTCCCTTATGAACGACTTTATAGAAAACGGCTTGGTACTCCTACCTTTTATAGTAGGCACCACCTTCCTAATGGTTGGTTTACTGATAAAAAAGAAGCCGCCTAAACAAATCAATCCGATATATGGATATCGCACCAAGCGGTCTATGAAAGATCAAAAAAGCTGGGATTTTGCACAACGGCATTCAGCAAAGGAAATGTCCAATGCTGGCCTGTATTTACTTGTCTTCTCTATTCTGGGATATTTTATTAAAGTGCCTCAGAATATAAGCTACCCCGTTGGCATTGGAATCATGCTAATCCTTATGGTAAACATGTTTATCCGAACGGAAAAAGCACTTAAAGCAAGCCAATCTGAAACACCATAAAATATATAAACCCAAATCCAGATGAAAATCTCCGAACCTTTTAGTTTGCCGAACGCCTCAACGATTAAAAACAGGTTGGTCAAATCAGCCATGAGTGAAGCCATGGGCACCTCAGAATGGGCCCCTTCCAATAGATTAATTCACCTCTATCGCACTTGGAGTCAAGGGGGAACTGGTCTACTAATTACAGGTAATGTCATGGTAGATCCCGCTGCAAAAGGGGAGCAAATGAATGTAGTGCTGGAGGATGAGCGATTTTTGGAGCTCCATCATCAATGGGCTGTAGCAGGCCAACAACAAGGCACCAAAATTTGGATGCAAATCAATCATCCCGGAAGGCAAGCTCCCAAGTTTAACAAAGAGGTAGTAGCGCCTTCCGCTATTCCCTTTCAACATCCCAAACTAAAATCTTTTTTTACACCTCCTAGGGCTTTAACCAGTCAAGAGATTCAGACCATCATTCAACGATTTGCTACAACGGCTGCTCTTGCTGAAAAAGCAGGATTTGATGGCGTTCAAATACATGGAGCACACGGCTACCTCGTCAGTCAATTCCTATCACCACTAGTGAATCAACGAAATGACGACTGGGGAGGATCTGCTGCCAAGCGCGCTAAATTCGTTTTAGAAATTTACCGTCAGATTCGGACTAAGACCAGTTCAAATTTTGCCGTAGGCATAAAAATCAATTCCGCGGACTTCCAAAAAGGAGGATTTTCTGAAGAAGAATCAATTGATGTCATTCACCAATTGTCAGAAGAGGGAATGGATCTTATTGAAGTTTCAGGAGGCACTTACGAAAAAGCAGCCATGATGGGCGCTCGAA
>CALAZP010000335.1 GCA_937926355.1 uncultured Saprospirales bacterium | reverse complement strand
CTTCAATACGATCAGTCCATTTTTCCCATTTATCAATATCTGGAATAAACAAAGCTTTTTTGTGCGAACCAGCTAACAGATACCCTACAGTTTCAGAATATTCATCTCGGTGAGGTACTTGGATAGGAAGAACGGTCATGTCAGCATGAATCGGATGTTCCGTTCCAGTAGTCAATGGTTTAATCACGATATTTTTCAAATTCACCAATTGACTCCAAGGTCCATTTTGTTCCAAAAACAACTTCATCTTTGGCAGCGCATAAACGGATACATTTTTAGCCCCTAATACCTCCCTTCCCAAATACATCAGTCCAGTATAATGTCCGATATGAGCATGAGTTAAGAATATCCCTTCGGGAAAAGTTTGCAGATACGCTATTTGACTAACCATATCAGGGGTGGCTTCAAATAAATAGGTGGTTCCCTCTGTTATATGTTGCCACCCTAAAGCCACTACTTTTTTGGTTTCCGCTTTCTCCAAACAACAACTTTTGGTACATCCAAGGTGAGGGGAACCTCCATCTTGGAGATTTCCCAATACCGTCAATAGGGTATTTTGTGCATGTGCAAATTCAAAAAAAATTAACAAGAAAAGGGCAGGGAATATTGGTTTCATAGCAAAATGAAATGTGTTTTTTTTCAAAAAAAAGTTAATTTGGCATATCAACATTTGAATATCATCAAAATTAAATATTGTAATGAAAAAACGGACTTTTTTAAAAACTTCAGCAGTATTAGCTTCCGCAGCATTGATGCCAGGAGCTGTATGGGCAAAATCTCAGGAAAAAAGATTAAGAACAGCGCATATCGGTATTGGAGGAATGGGATTCAATGATTTAAATGATATCGCCTCCCATCCCTTAGTAGATGTCGTTGGTTTGTGCGATGTCAATAGTGATGCTATTGAAAATGCTTTAAAAAAGTATCCCAATGCGAAGACTTTTAAAGACTATCGAATCATGCTAAAAGAAATGGCTGATGAAATAGATGCAGTTATCGTTTCCACACCAGATCATACCCATGCGCCCGCCTCTTTAATGGCTATGGAAATGAACAAACCGGTCTATTGTCAAAAGCCATTGGCTCACCATGTTTCAGAAGTAAGGGAGATGAGGAAAATGGCTGAAGAAAAAAACTTAATCACTCAAATGGGAATTCAGGTTCACTCTTTTGATGAATACCGTGCCACCGTTTTGTTGATTCAATCAGGCATTATTGGAAAAGTAAAAACAGTAAGGGCTTGGTCTCCTAAAAATTGGGGATACGATGGAGGAGTGCCTGCTCAAGCCGATCCTATTCCAGATTATCTAGATTGGAATCTATGGCTAGGAACCTCAGCTGAAAGACCCTATGTAAAAGATTTCTATCATCCTGGTAACTGGAGGAAATTAGTAGATTTTGGTTGCGGAACACTTGGAGATATGGGGGTTCATATTTTTGACACTCCTTATACCGCTTTGGATTTGGATGTTCCGGAAACCATCAAAAATGTATGCCGAGCTCCTAATGGCATTGGTTATCCTGAAAAAAATGTCGTTACCTATACCTTCCCCGGTACTAAATACACTACGGATAAGTTGACTTGGATTTGGTATGATGGTCCAGGTGCACCGGAGGAAAAACACCCCGATTTAACTTTACCTAATGGAGATAAACTACCTGATCAAGGCGCCATGTTTATCGGAGAAAATGGTGAAAGGCTGCTATTGCCTCATTTTATGCTAAAGCCTAAAAAGATAGTTAACGGCCAATACGAGAATTACGATTATCCCGATTTGGATAAAATAGATCACTATCACCAATTTGTCGATGCTTGTTTGGGAAAAACTGATTGTAGCGCTCCTTTTAGTTACTCTGCTCGTTTGACAGAGGCTATTTTATTAGGCGTTATTGCTGGAAGATTCCCGAATCAAACACTCCATTGGGACAATGCTACTGCTCAGTTTAAAGAATCTGAAGCTAATCAGTATTTGCAGTCCGAATACCGAGCTTTCTAAATTTAATTGGTTTAAAAATACTTTTAGGGGGAACCTTTTCTAGTGTTCCCCCTTTTTTTTATGGCTTTATCTATCCCTTCCCCACTCCATCACAATATTTCCAGAGCCTGTTATCCCGATTTTAATCCTCTAACCCTACCTCTGATTGCTCCCAATGAATCGGTGATATGGAGCGGACGCAGCGATAGCAAAGTCTGATCTTATATCACGTGTTACTTGCCGTACTCCTCCTCACTTTCCTTACCAATTTAGCATATCCTCCAGATAGATAAACTACATTCCACCAATAGGGACTTAGATATTTCCAGATCATTTTCTTCCTCAATTTGTAGGTGTTGTAGTGCTTCATGATTCCTAAGTAAGAGTTCATACTACTCTGAAACTTTACTTGCTCTTCAATAGTCGGCTTATATTTTTTAGTGATCTCATTCTGTCTAAGGATTGCCTTATAAAAATTACCCTTCGTTCGTTTGCCAATGTAGATGCGATTAGGCTTGATGAAGGTGCCAAGAAATGAAACCCCTTTGGTATAATGCTGTAGATAAATTTTCTTGGGATGTATATCTAATCGCAGTTCGACTTTTAGAAAGATTTTGATAATACCTATAAGCCTTTTTAGATATTCCTTATCCTCATGTACAATCACAAAGTCATCTACATATCTGCCATAATATTTAATACCCAAGTTATGCTTGATAAAATGATCAAACTTATCCATGTAAAAATTAGCGAAGATCTGGCTCGTAAGATTTCCTATAGGTAGTCCGCTTCCAGAAGGAGAATGAAACAAACTCTTTGATTGTGGCAATCCCTTCCACTTTTTTGCACTGCTTTTCTTAATGCAATTGTCAGTTGGATCATTAAAGACATTTATCTTGACTAACTCAAGAAGCTTTATTTTATCGTCCCCATTGTACTTTTGAGTTATGAATTCCTTTAATCCAGCATAGAGTATACTCCGATCAATGTGCATAAAAAATCCTTTGATATCCAATTTCAAGATGAAGCAGTCTTCACTATAATTTTGTGAGCACTTTCTGATAAATCTATTGATCCGCTGAATGCCAAAATGGGTTCCTTTTCCTACTCGACATGCATAGCTGTCTATGATAAATTGTTTCTCAAATAATGGATTGAGTTTCTTAATAATATAATGATGAACAACTCTATCCCTAAAATCAGCTGCAAATATTTCTCGCTTTACGGCTTGATCTATGATAAATGCGATAGAGCGATTTGGCTTGTATGTACCCGCATTTATCTCTCTCCATAAATTTATTAAATTATGCTCATAGTCTATTTCGAAGGCTATCGCATTAGCTGTATATCTCTTATTTTTTCTGCATTGTAAATAGGACTCAAAAATCTCTACAAGAGCAACCTCTCCGGTTATCTTAGTTTCCTTTCCATTGAATAGCTCAAGTTGCATTTCATCTGTTGGTTTAAATGAAAGACGCCTGAGATTGATTTATTAACTCAGGCATCCTTCTGTCTTGATAAAAAACCCGAACAGCCCTTACTCTGTTGTTGTTGTTCTTATTGTTGTTGTTCTGGTTGCCATTGTTGAAATTCTGTTTCCACGCGTTGTTACTATTGTTCTCAGTAGAACTCCAGTAGAACGTACTCGCAAAGCCACCAACTACAATAAATAAAGGTGTTTTAATCTATGTCAGGAATCTCACATAAATTTGAAAGTTTCACCAGAAACCCAGACCACTCGATCCAGATTCTTACCAAAACTCTCGTTTAACAGCCTCGACATCTGTCGGGACTGTCCCTTTATCGCTTTTTCAATCAAAACCTTGCTATCTTGCCATCATCTTAACAATGCCAATTCCAGCCATAATTATTCTTTCTGTGCATTACACCATCCTGTTATTTGTTTGCCAATACTGTCCATTAACAGGCTCAATTCAGTTTGTTTTCTTAAGGGCAATATTTTCATATCAGTACAAAGTCTAATCTCCAATTTAAGTATTTCAAAATCATCCAAAAATGCTTCAAGGTAAACTACCTTACTTTTCGATTTGTTAGCCCTATAGATACTCCTCACAAGTTGTATCGCATCACGCTTCATATCTTGTCCGATCGTAAATTTGTATTCTCTCGGGAAATCTTTTGTGTATTCAAAGATTTTCAATGTGAGATGGTATACATCTTTATATACTGGTAAGTCATAATACAGAGCCATGCTTATTTCTATAATCAACCGCTTCGCGGTAAATGGTTAAATAGATAAATAGTTAAAAAGCCCGAAC
>CALAZP010000334.1 GCA_937926355.1 uncultured Saprospirales bacterium | reverse complement strand
TAATGGTGAAACAATCAGCACTAAATGTAGTTCATCTGATGGAATTGATTCTGAGATAGTTAGGTTTAGAACCAATACCTCGGCCACTCCTATAGGATTTCTGGTGGTTAATGACGAGCAAATCATTATTTACCAGTCCACCAGCCCATTTATTAATTTTTCAGGTTTTTCCGAAACGTCATTAAGAGTATATGCCTTTTCATTTTTAGGTTCTTTAAATTCCAATATAGGTAACTCATTAGATGATGCCATCCTCGCTACCAGATGCTATGAGCTTTCTAATAATTTTATTCAAGTTTCCAACACTCCCATAGACAGAGGAACTCTTTTCTCAAACGAGGGGACGGAAAACCAAACTTTTTGCCATGGAGATGGGCAAGCTGACTTATTAGAGGTGACTTATCAAACTGGTGAAAGCACATCGGCCATTTTTATAACTGATCAAAATGGGCAGGTAGTATATTTAGGAGGAGACACCATCATTGACTTCGAAAAATTAGCAATAGGAATATTTACTATAAAAGGAATCAGTTACACAGGTTCTCTTTTAATCGAAAAAGATTCTTTTATCCCTGCTGATAATCGTTTGGCAACCGGGTGCTACAGCCTTTCCCAAGAAAATATCATCATTGAAAATATCATGCCTAATGGAGGTAGAATCAGCTCTTTTAATGGAGAATTGCCCATCACCATCTGCAGATATCCAGATTCTCCAAAGGAAGAATTAATCACCCTTTCGGTTTCCGGACAAAGTAACCAACCATATACCTTTATCTTAGTCAATGATGAAGGCATTATTGAAGCCATATCCAATGATAATCAAATCGATTTGAACGATTTAAACCCAACTGCCAAAAAAATATATGGCATTTCCCTTTCTACTACTCTCCCCTTTTCCATCGGACAAAAATGGGACCCTACTTTTGAAGGTGACGGCTGTATCGGGGTATCGACAAACTATTTGGAAATAGCATTTAGTATACTTCGACCAGGTACCATTTTTAATACTTTAAATCAGGATACTCTTTTCTATTGCAATGTGGAAGAAGGAGAAATTTTGGAGTTGATGAATGACTTTGATAATGATACCGGATCATTCCAATATTTGATTACCGATCAAAATGACCGCCCTATATTAAGTTTACTAAGCACTCAGGTCAATACAAGGCTTTTTCCCGAAGGGGAATTCCATATTTGGGGAATGCAGTACAGCGGGTCACTTTCTTTGGATTATTCCTTGCCCATTAGCGAGCAATCCTTTTCGTCTGAATGCCAAGTATTGAGTGATTACCCACTTGTTTTTTTCAAATACAATACTCAATCGTTTGAAATTGAGATGTCGAATGGAGGACTTTCCGCCTATTTATGTCCCAATGAAGGATTCCCCGATATTGTTTCTTTTGGTCCGAAAGATGGGGAAGCCAATT
This sequence comes from uncultured Saprospirales bacterium, assembly GCA_937926355.1. GTDB lineage: Bacteria > Bacteroidota > Bacteroidia > Chitinophagales > Saprospiraceae > CALAZP01. The sequence goes on along the minus strand of CALAZP010000334.1, from coordinate 351 downwards.
TATTGCAATATGCGGTGGTAAGTTCAGAGGGGTTAGTTTTGGACCAAACTGAGAATCGGGTATATAGTTTTATCGATTATCCAGAAGGGGAATATCAGCTTATTGGGGTGTCTTATTTGGGAACCCCACTTGATGTAAAGGGAGCGCATATAGATACTGCCATTTTCTCCTCCGCTTGTTTCACGCTATCTACCAATCCACTTTCGATTACCATAGGCGCTTTAGAGGCTGGAAATATGGAACTAGTTGTTCCTGAAGATGGAAAAATCAATTCTTGTAGTCCTTTGTTGGAAGTAAAATTTACCCAAGAATCATTCCCCTCTGAGATTTCGACCAACTGGATAGTGGTGG
>CALAZP010000333.1 GCA_937926355.1 uncultured Saprospirales bacterium | reverse complement strand
GAAAACCAACCCAAAACAGTTTGATAGAACGATTTAATAGGACATTTCGGGAGGAAGTTTTAGATAGTTTTCTTTTTAAGAGTATTAAAGAAATCAGGAGCTTTGCCAAAGCCTGGATGTGGATTTACAATAATGAAAGACCTCATCAAGGGCTGAATAATCTAACTCCACACGAATTCTTATTGAAATATGGAAAACCCTACTTAAAAAACATTGAAGGGTTTTCCACATTTCAACAAGATAATGACGATGAAAATCAATGGAAAAATTTAATATTGAAACGTAGCTAATTGGGGGAAGATTACAGAAAGGATAAACAAACTTTTATCGCGAGCCTGAAGGGCGAGTGAAGGCTTACCCTTTTGGCAGACTTCCCAATTATTATTTGATGCCAACCTGGGGACGCCTAAAGCTCACCCCATAAACCCAATAGGCATCATTCCAGAGCTCGCACTGTAGAAATTACTCAATCCCGGAAAAATAGTCCCCAACTCATTGGGGCTTACGCCAAACCACAAGGCGAGTTCGGCAAAATACTCGTCGGTAGATAAAGTGGGCAATATGACGCCTCCGCCAACCTCCAGATTGCTGTCCAACTTCAAAGATGGGTACTCGTTATAGAATTTGCCTCCATTGACAGCCCCACCAAATACCAATGCGTTACTGCCCCAAGCGTGGTCAGTTCCATTGCCATTAGAGGTAAGCGTTCTCGCAAAATCACTCATGGTAAAAGTGGTTACTTGATTGGTCACCCCCAATTCTTCCATAGCTTGATAAAAAGCTCCAATGGCGCTTGAAAAGTTACCCAAATCTCTGTATTGAGCATTGATTAATTCATCGTGATAATCAAAATTCCCAAAAGAAACATAAAAAATCTGCCGCTTGACCCCCAGCCCTTTTCGACTTGCTATTGTGCGAGCTATCATTCTCAAGTTATCTGCCAAATCAGATCCACTAATATCGGTACTAAAGGAAATCCTATTCTCATACGCTCTAGCGAAAACTTGGGAAGCTTCGTGTGCATTCAAAGTAACATCCACAAAAGTTTGTTTGAAGGCATCCGCATATCGAGCCTCCAATACTCCTTTCATAGCTCTTTGAAGTGGATTCTCAGCTATCAAAGGCCAAAAAGTATTAGGTCCCCAACTTCCTGTGGAAAAAGGTACGGTCTGTTTGCCTTGCTGGTATAAATTATTGCCAGATAGGGAAATGGCCATCGATAGTCTTTGCTCTTCGTTCATGTCCTTAATCAAATCTGCCATCCTACCCCCCCAGCCTACTGATACTCGGTCAGTAGCTATGCCTGTCTGCCATTGCTGCACTTGATCTCCATGGGAATACAATTCTAAAGGTAGTTTGACGGTACCATTCAAACCGAATAGGTCTAAAATAGCAGAAATGCTAAACATAAGCCG
>CALAZP010000332.1 GCA_937926355.1 uncultured Saprospirales bacterium | reverse complement strand
AGTTTCTTCACCGCTCAGACTGATTTTATTTACATCCTCGGTAAAGATTTAAAATTGGAAGGTGGCCTTAAAACTATTTTGAGAAAAAACACCAATAATAATAACAATACTTACTTAGACCCCAATACTAACGAATGGGTTGCCAGGACGCAACTTTCTGATCAATTCGAATTCGACGACCAGATTTTGGCGGCTTATCTTCAAGCGGGCAGGTCATTTGGAAAATGGGGTCTGCAAGTGGGGTTACGGGCGGAAAGTAGTGACTTTACTGGTAGATTAACTGCGGTGGACTCTTCTTTTAATATCAGTTATCCCATTAGTTTATTCCCCAGTTTTTTTGCTACCCGTCAATTAAATGAAACCGATCAGATACAGATAGCTTATACCCGTAGAATCAATAGGCCTAATTTCTTTCAAACGATGCCTTTTACGGATTTTTCAGATTCCCTTAATTTAAGAAGGGGAAATCCGGCTTTATTGCCTGAGTTTACCAACTCTATGGAAATATCGTATCAGAAAATTTTCGAGAAAGGCCATAATCTTTTGGTTTCTGTTTACTACAAACAAGCCAATAATTTGATTGCATCGTACCAATTTGCAGAGCCTATTGCCAATAGTGAAAATCAAGTCATTATTAATTCTTATGCCAATAGCAATAGTGCTGCTGCATATGGGGCAGAAATCACCTTGAAAAATAGCTATGGAGGTTGGTTGGATATTACCACTAATGTGAATTTATTTCAAGCAAAAGTAGATGCTTCCAATGTAGAACAGGATTTGGAAATAAGCAGACTTAGTGGATTTCTTAAGGAGACTGTACAAATCACCTTGCCTAAAAATTTCTCCTTTCAATTAAACGGGGAATATAGAACGCGAGCCTCCTTTACCCCTTCTAGCAATAACGGGATGTTTGGAAGAGGCTCTTCTCAAAACACCGCACAGGGATACACCAAAGAATTATGGTTTGTCGATGCCTCTGTGCGCAAAGCATTTGCCAATAACAAAGCCTTTTTAACAGTGAGCGTTCAGGATATTTTCAAAACTCGAAAATTTGGTTCATACACCAACTCCGAATTCTTTATCCAAGATTCTTATAGATTGATGAATCCACAGTTAGTGAGGGTAAATCTATCGTACCGATTTGGGAAAATGGATGCCTCCTTATTTAAAAGAAAGAACAACCGAGTCAATATGGAAGGATCCGATATGATGGGAGGCTAAAAGTTTTAAAAAAGCTGACTCGAAGAAATAATTAATTATTAATGCTAATGAACTATTAACTTTTTGGTAGCAAAGCGATATGCTGAACTAATTTTCACCAGATATAACC
>CALAZP010000331.1 GCA_937926355.1 uncultured Saprospirales bacterium | reverse complement strand
GTCGGTTAACCGTAAATTGTACTTTCAGGCTGATGGGACGATGAGTAGGGAGGTGGGTAGTACTTTAACATCGACAAGTGATTTGAATAAGTTATCAGCAAACCTTGTAGCAAGTTTGAGTTTCATTACTAGTCAAAATGGCACGAATAATATTATATCACAATCTTTTAATGTTTCTGCTAATCCTGATCGTGCATTGGTTATATTCACAGGAATTTTAAATGACGGAAATTATGTCGACCCCATAGATTCAATTACATATGGTAATAGTAAACTTACTAAAATGAAATCAGAATCAAGTTCTAATTTTATTTTAGAATATTGGTTGCTTGAAAATCCGACTAGTGGGTCAAATCAAATTGAGGCTCATTGGCAAGGAAAAAATTTAGAAGCAGGTTTTGTTGCTGTTGAATTTAGTAATGTCAATTTGGATAATAATTTTTCAATATTTAATTCCAAAATAAATAATGATGCAGCTTCCACTTCAAATCTTTTCATTCAGAGTGGTATTGGGGATTTTGTATTTGATATAATATCAGTTAATGATAATAATATTAACGAGGGAATAGGCCAGACTACCATAAACGCTGGAGGGACTAATGGCGTGGATATATTTTCGAGCTATAAAGCAGGAAAATCAGATTCAACAGAAATGTCATGGACGGGTATATCTGGTAATTCAATACATCTTGTCTCCCTTATTAAAGGTAAAGGAACTCAGGCGAAATTTATCCTTACTCCATCATTGTGCAATTCCCTTGTATTAGGAACTGGGATTATTTCTGCAAAAGTACATATTTCAAATACTTCCAATATTCAATCAGGTCAACCAATTAAGGCCCTATTGAAGAAAAGTAATGGAAACATTATTACTAGTTTGAATAGACCTCAATTGATAATAGAAGGTACTGATTCAATGTTAGTTTGGAAAAATTCCTTTATAGGAGATACACTTGTAGCAGAAGGGGATTCCATAAGTTTAGAAATTTCTCCTGATTCAACTGGAATTTCCTTTAGTCTTGATTATGGTGATGAACTTAAGAGTTCATATTTATCTCTTCCTATTCAAGAAGTAGCTAGTAACAGCCTAGGTATTTACAATGCTATCTATGGCGGAGGAACAGCTCTTTCAACCACTAACATAGGCAACACCATATATCTAAGAGATACGGTCCGCTCAGCATTCGGAGCTTATAGTTTGTCGAATACCCCTAAAACCTTCGAAGTTCGATTTGCTGATGGTACTAGTGTATTACCGACCTATAGTTTGACTTCTTATGCAGATTCCAATACCTGTTCTGAGGTGTATGAATATGCATGGACAGTCAGCTCCCCTTCATCGGCTACTGGGGATTTTTATTTTATTTCGGAAATGGGGGAGGGAGAAGATTCCACTGTGCAATTGAGAGACTCCATTATTTTTTCTGTTTGCGGAACGGATTCGGATTTAACTGTTACTCCTACAAATGTAACGTGTTCTGGGTTGGGTCAAATCGCTTTTTCAGTTAATAATAGCCTTGGTGAATACAGTTGGAGTATAACCGGCACAGCTACAAATACTGGTACCGGCACTCCTATAACTGGTCTTTCGGCAGGAACTTACAATTTGACGGTGACCAGTCCAAGTGGATGTACTTATAGTGAAACAGGAATCGAAATTGCTGATGCTCCACCGCCCACGATTAATGGAAGAATCACCAACAACTGTGCAGATGGAGATGGCCAAAGCGGTGCCATTTCAGTTTTCATAACGGGTGCCAATGCCAGTACTACCTATAATTGGGATACGCTTACGGGGGATAATTCTTTTGTACTAACTGGAGATGGAACAAGAACGATAACGGGTTTACAAAACGGCCAATATGTAGTTACCATCGACCTAGGTTCTGGTTGCACAGCCAAAGATACTTTTGAGGTGGTTTCTACCCCCGCTATTACATTAAGTAGTACCCCAACTCATGAAACCTGCCCTGGAGGTAACGGTGCTATTGATTTAACTGTGAGTGGGGGTTCAGGTGGTCCTTTTTCTTTTCTATGGAGTAATGGCAATACAGTAGAGGATTTGAATGGGCTTTCAGCAGGAACCTACTCAGTTACCGTAACTGATTCAACAGGGTGTACCAATATGATTTCTGGTATTACTATCAATGGTCCGGGAAGTTGTGACAAAAAACCCATAGCCAATTTTGACTTATACAGTGTTTTAAAAGGAAGTAGTAGCTTTACTGCTGACCTGACACTCAATGATTCTACCTATGGTCAGACTTTGACTTATTCGCTTTTAGGGAATACAATGGGCACTGATACCGGAAGTTTGAATTTGAGGGAATCCCCTGTTGGAGAAATTTCCTTCACGCCTAATGCCAATTTCATAGGGATAATAGAAAGAGATGTTAAAGTATGTGCAGGGGAAGCATGCGATACTGCGAAGTTGTATTTAGATGTATATCCCTTGGGTTATGATACGATTTGCTATTCAGCTGGCACCGCTAGTTTTCACGTGCCTTTCGATCCCATGGTGGATAGCTTTAAGTGGGTCTTACCTACCGGGGCTAGTATCGTCAGTGCTTATGATACGACAAACAGTATTGAGGTAGATTTTTCAGGCGTAGTGCCCAACTCTTACTTTACAGTTTGCGTTACCACTGTCAACGCCTGTGGAGAAAGTGAACAAACCTGTGACAGTTTGTTTTTAAGCAAACCAAGGATTAACCTATACGCACCTGAGGTTTGCCAAGGAGATAATTTGGTTCTTCAAGTAGATAATGGAACCACTTTTGATTGGACAGGCCCAAATGGAGACAAATATTATACCCAACAACCAGTAATATTTGATGCGCAAACTGGAGATGCGGGAAAATACAAATTGACGACAACGGATCATTTGGGATGTACCAATAGTGATTCGATTATTGCAGTGGTCAATTCTATACCCTCCATCAGCAGTAGTGCGGTGGCAGCGGCCAGTTGCGGAATATTCAATGGTTCAATAGATTTGACTACTAGTAATGCCAGTACATTTAAATGGTCCAATGGAGCAATAACCGAAGATATTTCGGTATTACAAGGTGGAGCCTATACAGTGACCATTACTAGTAGTGGGGGTTGTAGTATTGATACTACTTTTGCGGTAAGTGAAACGTCCGCACCCACTTTATCATTAGCCGTTACTCCTGCATCTTGCTATGGAAATTCAGCAGTGATTACTCCAACAGTAGGAGGTTCGAATTCTTTAAACTACCTGTGGTCTGATGGTTCAACTGGGACTACTCTATCTGCAGCGGTGGCGGGAAACTACAGTTTGGAGGTGACCGATAACTATACAGGTTGTTCAGCTATTGCTAGCACTGCCATAGAGATACCTGATTCGCTAGCAGTTAGTTTCAAACTTACCCATCCTCTGTGCAATGGTTCGACAGATGGATCCATTGATATAGAGGTCAGTGGCGGCTCAGGATCTTATACCTATAGTTGGGTCATTGGCTCGACATATACGGGATCAGAAATAGCTACTAGTCAAGATATAACTAACCGTGCTGCTGGTGATTATACCGTGCAAATTACCGATGGTAATGGATGCACCAAAACCTTGTCTTTTACTTTGGTAGATCCCTCAGCGATTACTATCAATGAGGTAAGCCTAACTAATGTACTTTGTAATGGTTCGATAGACGGAGGAATAGACATTTCAGTTAGTGGTGGCATCCCCTCATACACCTATAGCTGGGTCAAAGAGGCATCCTACACAGGAGCGGTTATTGCTACTACCCAAGATATTCACAGTCAAAGTGCTGGTGGTTATACCGTTCGGGTTACTGATGCCAATGGGTGCACAGCGGATCGGTCATTTACCCTATCTGAACCTTCTACTTTGAGTGTAGCAATAACTGTTGAAAATAGTATTGCTTGCAAAGGAGGAAATGAGGGTAAATTATCGTCATTGGCCACTGGGGGAACAGCAACCTATTCTTATTTATGGAGTCTTGGAGCTTCAGTAGGAGATACCTTAAGGGATGTTTCTGCTGGGACCTACTCGGTTACGGTAACAGATGCTAATGGTTGCACGGCAACGGATAGTGAGACAATAACAGAACCGAATGCATTGAGTTTTGCTTCTACTTCATTAAGTAACCCTGATTGCAATGGTGCTTCAAATGGAAGCATTAATGTGGGTTTAAACGGAGGTACGGGTACTTATACCTATAGTTGGTCAGGTACGGGAGTTAATGCGTCTAGCCAAAATCAAACAGGGCTTGCAGCGGGAAACTACAGATTGACGGTGAGTGATGTCAATAATTGTAGTATAGATACTTTTTTTGTATTGACCCAACCTGATACTATAACGGTATCAGGAACGATTACTGATGTGGTTTGTAATGGTGCTTCAACTGGTGCAATAGTATTGTCTGTTCAGGGAGGAACTGAGGCAGGAGAATATAGTTACAATTGGTCAGGTACGGGAGTTAATGCGTCTAGCAAAAATCAAACTGGACTTGTGGCGGGTTCCTACTCGGTGACGGTAACCGATGACAACAATTGTTTGGTGACCGAAAATTTTGTAATTGGTCAACCAGCTGCTTTGGTTATTGACAGTATGGGCAGATTAGATCTGACCTGTTATGGAGCGATGAATGGTTCCTTTACTCCTGGAGTAAGTGGGGGAACTGCTCCTTATACTTTCCTTTGGTCAAATAATGGTCCAACAACCAAAAATATAGGCGGACTTTCGGCGGGAACCTACGCGGTTACCGTAACTGATGCCAATGGATGTTCCATAGACAGCATAAGAACCCT
>CALAZP010000330.1 GCA_937926355.1 uncultured Saprospirales bacterium | reverse complement strand
ACTGATGCCAATCAATGTACCGAGGAATTGAATCACAACCTATTACAATCTGATAGCATCAGTATTGACAGTTTGGTAACCGATGTCCTTTGTAAAGGAGATAATACTGGTGCCATTGATTTATTTGTCACCGGAGGTGGAGGGTCTTTTACCTATGCATGGAGTGGTGATTTACCAAATACCTCCTCCGTAAGTGGCTTGTCTGCCGGCAATTATACCGTTACGATTACCGATGCACTAAGTTGTCAAAAGATTTTGGCTTTTTCCATTGAAGAACCTGCCGCTGCGCTATCTGCCAGTATCACTTCCAATGATGTGAGTTGTTTTGGATTGCTGGACGGTTCCGTTACTTTGAGTAATGTAAGCGGAGGCACTGGAACTTATTCTTATTTGTGGAACAATGGAAGCACCAGTGGGAGTGGTTTAAGTAATGTGGGCAAAGGCAATTACTCCGTTACCATTACGGATGCCAACAATTGTCAATTGGTCAAATCGAGTAGCGTATCGGCCCCTTCAGCTCCATTAGCTGTACAGCTGGCTTCTTCAGATGTAAATTGTTTTGGAGAGACCAATGGGACATTGACTGCCATAGCCACTGGGGGAACGAAGAGTTACACCTACGATTGGTCTGATATTTCGGTGGACGAGGACACCTTTGGACGATCGGCAATGGCCGTTGGAAATTATACAGTGACCGTCACCGATGCAAAAGGCTGCACTGCTGTTGCTAGTGATTCTATCGTCAGTCCAGATGCTTTTTCAGCGACAGGTAGTGTAATGAATGCCGTTTGTGCCGATGAAGAAGCAGGAGCTACCATCACCATTACTGGAACAGGGGGTGTTGGGCCTTATATTTTCAATTGGCCCAGTACATTAATAACGGTTAACGAAGTAATCGATTCCAATTTGGTGTATAGTAATTCAATCGATTCTATTTCCGCTGGAGGTGAATACGTCATTCCCTTGACTGATTTTAGAGGATGCCCCGATACGGTAACAGTGACTGTGACAGCACCTAGTTGTGTGATGGGGAACATACCCAACCCAGACATTAATGTAACTTATGTGTACGATTCTGTTTTTGGGAACATAAGTACCAACGATTTTTTATTGACTGGATCGGTATATGGAACCAGTCCTACTCCCTATGGCGGTAACCCCCCTGGAGGAATGTTAGAAATGAATCCCGATGGAACCTATAATTTCATTAGTCCTAATCCCGGTATTTATTTTTATGATGTACCGGTTTGCGAATCGGGTCAGAGCCCACCTAATTGCCCAGTTACACAGCTGAAAATTACCGTTTTACCGTTAGGAAATATTGATACTACATTCCCGCCTGTAGCGAATACCGACATTGGAATTACCTTTAAAAATACCTCTGTTACCCTGAAGACCTTAGGTAATGATTACCCATTTAAAAACGGTATAACTCTAGATCCTAGTAGTGTGGATACCATTTCGGGCAAGGGCCCTAAAAATGGTACATTGACTTTCAATCCTTCAACAGGAGACATCACCTATACGCCAAATTTAGATTATATCGGAATGGATACCTTGCAATACAAGGTATGTGATGACCAGACACCAGCTTTGTGCGATACAGCTTATCAAATCATTACCATTGGGGATGTAAATTTACCGAATAGTACCCTAGCGGCTGATGACTACAATTTCACAGAAAGTGGAAGGCCCGTCAGTGGAACAGTGAAGGCTAATGATATAGACCCGGAAGGCCATACCACTATGGTAACGCCCCAGGATAGCGTTATTATTGGAGTGGGTAGATTGGTTTTACAGGCCAATGGCGATTATACTTTTTATCCTGATACAGGATATAGTGGTCCGGTCAATTACCCTTACGAAATCTGTGATAACCAAACTCCTCCTGCATGTGCTAATGCCACGCTATATCTGCTCGTAGCGCCATTTATACCTTTGCCAGATAACAACATCACCTATGTTGGAGATACCGTAAAAGGAGATATTTCTGCCAACGATGTAACCCCATCGGGGAGTATGTATGGCACACCTACGGCGGTAAATGGCAACCCTCCAGGCGGATCCTTGATGCTCAACCCGGATGGCAGCTATTGTTTTGTAAGTCCTAATCTAGGTGTATATCGATATGAAGTGCCGATTTGTGCACCTGGTCAAACAACCGACTGTCCAACCCGATTGTTAAAAATTACCGTTTTGCCATTGGCGAAAAATACTATAGCCCCTCCAATAGCCAACAACGATGTGGCCTATTCTAAGGGGGAACCGGTTATTCTTAGAACCCTTTCTAATGATTACCACAGCGTTGCGACAAGAAAAATTGACAGCACCACTGTTGAGATTCTGCCTAATTTGGGCCCTTCCAATGGTACAGCTGCCATTGACCCTATTAATGGAGACGTCACCTATACTTTCAATCCTTCTGTATTACAGTTGAATGGGGAAAACAACCCAGTGCTAGGAGGTAATTTGGTAAATAATGTGACTACCACCGACTATTATAAGGCAGAGGACTACACTTATGAAGTTTGCGATGAAGGCCCCACTGTTTTATGCGATACTGCTATACAGGAAATTTATCTCCTTCACCCTTCTACTCCTAATACTACTGTCGCGGCTGATGACTATAATTTCACAGAAAGTGGAAGGCCCGTAAGTGGAACGGTGAAGGTTAACGATACTGACCCGGAAGGCCATACAACTATGGTGACCCCTCAAGACAGTACCATAGCAGGGGTTGGTCGTTTGGTCTTACAATCCAATGGTGATTATACTTTTTATCCAGACACTGGCTATAGTGGTCCGGTCAATTATCCATACGAAATTTGTGATGATCAAACGCCTTCAGCATGTGCTAAAGCAACCTTATATATTTTGGTAGCGCCATTTTATCCCGATCCAGACAATAACGTCACTTTTGTGGATGATACCATCAAAGGGGATGTAGCGACCAATGATGATGTTCCATTAGGATCTACCTATGGCACTCCCATGGCCGATACAGACAATCCGGAGGGTGGATCTCTAATGCTCAATCCCGATGGCACCTACTGTTTTGTAAGCCCCAACCCAGGTGTATATAATTATTATGTACCTGTATGTGCGCCAGATCAAACTATGGATTGTCCTAAAGTATTGCTAAAAATTGTGGTGCAGCCGAAAACTACAGAGCCCAATCTACCTCCCGTAGCCAGTAACGACGCAGCTTATACCAAAGGAAGTCCCGTAGAATTAAAGACTTTATCTAATGATAGACCCGGAGCCCCAGAGCGTATGTTAGATCCTAGTAGTGTGATGATTCTTCCTGGCCTCGGACCGAGCAATGGAACTGCTGCAGCTCCAGATTCTGAAGGAGATATTACTTACACTCCTAATAGTGGATTCACAGGTAAAGACAGTTATATCTATAAGGTTTGTGATTTGGGTACACCTGTTTACTGTGATACAGCTATTCAGGTTATCTATGTGTTGGGAGAAGTAACCCATAATACCACACAGGCATCAGATGATTATGTGGTTATTAAAACTGGGGATGCTGCTTCAGGTAATGTCAAGCCCAACGACTACGACCCAGAGGGGCACTCTACTACTGTTACCCCACAAGATACTTTTGTAGCTGGAGTGGGAACTTTCCGCCTAAAAGCAGATGGCTCATACGTGTTTTATCCAGATGGGTATTTTACGGGAAATACTAATTTCCCCTACGAAATTTGTGATGACCAAAATCCACAAGCTTGTGCACAGGCAACCCTATATATTACGGTATTGCCAGTTTTGCTCCCAAGCCCTGATATCAATACCACCTGGGTAGATGTCAATTTGAATGGAAATGTTTCCACTAATGATAAAAAACCGAGAAATTCAATATATTCTTTAGTCGGCCCCGTAGCGGGTAATCCGGGCAGTGCTTTGCCTAGCATTAATCCTAATGGCACTTATACTTTCAATTCCAGTGTGGCTGGGGTATTTGAATTCGAGATACAAGTTTGCCCTCCTGTAACTTTTACGGAAATCAATTGTGATATAACCTTATTGACTATTTACGTGCTCGAGGAGACGCTGTCCAACAATCCACCAGTTTCCCACACGGATATCGGAATGACTAAATACGAAACACCTGTTACGCTGAATACTTTATCCAACGACAAACCAGGTGATGATTCGGAATCATTAAGTCCAAGTTCTGTCAACGTTCAAGTTCAACCTAAAAATGGTACGGTAACAGTTGACCCCCTTACGGGAAAAACTACCTATACCCCCGATATGGGTTTTAGTGGCAATGATACCCTGGTCTATGAGGTTTGCTTAGTAGAGCGCCCTACCGTTTGTTCAAGGGCCAAACAAATTATTACTGTATTGCCTCAAAATTCAATCAATAGGACGTCTGCCTCAGATGACTATTACTTTGCACAGCCAGATGTTAGAATCAACGGCAATATAGTCGACAATGATATCGATCCAGAAGGGGACGACAAAAATCCAGTAAATTTAGGTAGTGAATTGCCTCCTCTAGGGTCTTATGTGAGTCCAAGGTCTGCTGGCGCATTGGTGGAATACGCTAATATTCCAAATGTGGGAGAAATTTTTATTTATGACGACGGTACTTTTGAGTTTCAGCCCGTAAGAGGATTCTATGGGCCATATAATTATGTGTATAGACAATGTGATAATGGAGAACCGATTGCATGTGCAGATGCTACTATCTATATTCTCTATCCAAATAGTGAACAAGATC
>CALAZP010000329.1 GCA_937926355.1 uncultured Saprospirales bacterium | reverse complement strand
CCTAACAAACCGGAGGACCCGGTAACAAGAATTTTCAACTGAACTTAGAATTAAAAAGTTATCCGAATTATATATCCGAATTTCTAAGTTTTATTCCTTAGACTATTCTCCAGCCTTCACAGTATAGATCCTTAGTTGGAAAATGTGAATAAGCTGGTCCAAACCATGCTTTTGGTGCTACCACAATTTTATCCGGGTTAGGATTAAGCCAGGCACCCCACCAGGAAAATGTGGAGTTTGCAATACAGTTGTGATCACAGAGTGTCATTAGACAGAGGTCCTCATAGTCCTCTTGTCCCTCTATAAAAACATAATTTCCCTTAGGGAAGTTCTGCTTGCACCATTCAGGGTCATCAGAGAATACAAGAAAAATGGAATCTTCTGGAAATTCTTTAGAAGCCCTTTCGAAAAAAGAAACATCCAAAACAGGATGGTGGTTTGGCCATTTTAGATAATCACCCCTTCTTAGGTGCATAGAGATCTTGGGCGATTCGTTTGATAGTATTTCTGAATTTTTCTCAGTAACACTATCTACTATTTCCTTCTTGAAGGAAAGCATATCACGTATTTCCTTCTCACAGTCGAGAAAATACTTTTCACTTTGGTAATATCCTCCAAGTAAATTAGCTCCAAGAGGGATTTCATTAAAACCAAAATTAGGTTCGTTCCAAAATATCTTTCTGGGATCTGTGTCCCTCTGTGGTGTAAAATCGCCATTAAATATATTAGCGTACTGCCAAACGGGAAAAGCTACAGCGGAATTAGATCTTTTAGCATAAGCAATAGCATTACACAATTGGAAGAGTTGATTCCCTAGTCTTGCAGTAAAGTCTTTTATTAAGATCATTTGTTTGCGCTTTTAGTAAAAACCTATTCTGAGTATCTTATGAGATATTTTTCATACAATTCTGCATTATTATTCCTTACAAATAGGTCCAAATTCTCCTTATCCTGATGGGAAAGTATAGAGGAATGTGAATCTGTTCCCTTCCCCTGTGTTTCCGATTTTTTATATACGGATAGTGAGTTTTTTTTATGCTCCTCCGGGTTGGATAGAAGTTCTGATAAAAATTTTTTTTCCGCACAAACAAAATCTGCAAGTATACTTATTGTTTCCGTGGGGTTTTCTATAAGGTCCTCATAATAGATAATTAATTTTTCGCCATCGTAGTTATCGAAGAATGATATTAAGTCCATGTAATTCGATCCCTGCTCTAGTCCAATGAGATTATTCTTTATAAGTTTCATAGGGTTTTTTTCTTGTTTAAGGTTGTGGTGCCTTATTATAACCTCTTTGTAGTTTCGAATTAGAAAAACCAACTTTCCAGAAACATCTTTAATTCCCTTAGGACTGTGTGTTCTTACAAAAATTGGATTTTTACCTAAGTCTACTCCTATATTTTTCAAAGATCCTATCACATTGGAATGATGACCTTTTTTATGTTTAGAATAACTCCCAATGGTTGGTCGTTTGGTCATAAACTCCAAACAGTATCTGATCCACGTACTACCGCTTCTAGGATATGATAAAATATAATTCATAATGATTCAAAAATGTAGCCAACTTCCTTAATAATACCACTTTCGTATTTGCTGATTAGATTTATGGTGTGGTTGTTGTAATATGTCGAATAGTGATTATGGAGAGATTTATTGATATGTGGGATTTGCGGACAAGTTTCTTGTCCACATGTATGGAGAAATTGTGAAAGATCACTCTGCAAAAATTCATTACGAACTATGGTAACATTCACATCTGATTTATTGTCTATATAGTCGTATTGCGGCCTCATAACTTTTACCTCCCCTGATGTCATTATTTCTATGAAATCATCAAATTCTACCTCTCCACTGGATATCTTCCGACCTAACTCTGGTTGCCCACTTGCGAGATGGTTCTGTGACACGTAGTGAAAAAAAGAAACAGCACGCTCCCATGGATTTCTAACAGTAGCAAAAAAGGAGTAATTACTAGCAGGGAGTTTTATTTGGTCCAAGGTTTCATTAAATGTTAAATGTCCAATGAGTTCTTTAAATGGTCTTCTCCCTTGCATATTTCCGTATGGATTATACGGAAGCATACATTTGCTAATTGATTTCCCACCAGTTTTGGGAACGTGTATAAATATTGCTTCTTTAGCTGGTAGGTTATAGATAAAGCTCATTTTGTGTAATAGTTCATTGTTTTGTTTGAGATTGTATTATGCTATTATATAAGAGATAATCTTTCTCATAAAAAGACATTAATCTACACTTGAGTTTGTTAGAACCTTTTATGGAATCCAGGTATTTATTTTTCATATTACCTTTGCTCCACTCTTTTTTACCGTTATACCTCGGATCTATTTCTCTGATTTTCGTGGTTAAATCTTTTAGTAACCAAATCTCTAAACTTTCTAAGATATAACCTTTGTTATCGGTTATAAAATATATCTGAGGCTTTATGTGGGCATCATAAAATCCTATATCTTCTATTTGGTTTAATATGGAATTGACTTCACATTCAGTGTTGTTACATCGGTTAAATTCGGGGGTTCTTATTTTTGTGGATGATTCTGACCTATTAATAACCTCTGTGATCCCTCTGGAAAATCTTATCTCCGGATCACTTAGAATTGCTATGACCCTGATGTTTTTAAGTATATCTGGTGATTCAATAAAGTTAAAATGATCCCCTGATTTCATCGGATCCCAATCAAAGAAGAAACCCCGTATAGTGCTGCTACCATTTTTAGGAATTGGTATAAAACCCACACCCAAATCTTTTCTAATATAAATTGTACCTTTCTTAGCCACTTGATTATGATAATAGAGGCAGAATATTGGTTTCTATAGACCTCTTTATATTTTCACCAACGTTGCAATATAGTTGCGCCCTATTGTAGTTATCCTCTATATATGGCTCCATTTTTTGGTAAATCTCGGGTGTCAATTTATTACACTCTCTTGTGATGTCTTCCAGGGTTTCCACTATTATAAATCCCTTAATATCGAACCAATCTCCAATATTTGGACAACCGTAGTAGATGGGTATGGTACGTGTATGTAGGCAATCTAATAGCTTTTCGGTAAACCAGTTTTTCCTCTTTACGTTTTCTATGCATATATGGAACTGTCTATCAAACATATCCTTTTTACCTCCCTGTAATATCGGATCATTATCGGAGTTATTACGGGGTGGGTAATTCCTGCTTATCCAGATTGTTTTGGGTATAGATAAGCTGTTCTTGTTATTGAATAGCGAGGTTCTAAGGGAGTGTCCGGGGGTCATTTGCTTACCGCCTATTAGAGTAGATACTCCGAATACTTTATCTGTGGATTGATCATAATCCTTTACCCAACAACCACCGAATTCGTAGAGAAAAGCCTTATTGTTATTATCTAATATTGATTGATCGTGCGTTAGAGCATAATCATAGGAGGTAATATCGCTGGATAGCCCCATGATATCCCTAATCTCCCTTGGTTCTATTAATGCTCCGATATGCACTGAACCATTGGATCTATGAGATCCCGGAAAGCTATCAACCCATAGCTCCAACTGTTTTTCATGGAATAAATCTATCTCCAGATCCCAACTACAATGTATCTTTATTTTTTTCATAGCTCTAGCTCTTCCTTCATTTTTTTGTATGCATTCTCGTCGTATGGACCTATATTTTCATCATAAAAAAGCATCGAATAAAGGTTGTATCTTTCTTTAGCCCAGGAAGAATATGTGATTGGAACTTTTCCACTCCCGTTTTTATGGAAGTTAAGTCCTGATCCAACCCCCGCGAAATGAACAAATTTCTTTCCAAAATCACACAGGAGATTTAGACCGTTGAATCCATTATCCCAATTTCCATTTTCGTCTCCACCCCCATAATTAATACTAGATAGGTATTTGACTTTACCATCGTTGTGCATAACATGGAAAGAAACTGGATCGAAGAAATCTAATATGGGTTCACCAGTTAATGATACTCCACCAACGCACATTCTGTGTAGCAGAGAAAAATCTTCTACCGTAATCTTGCTACTGTCTATGCCAAAAAAGCAAGTTCCTATAGTGTCTGTAACTCCTATAAGACTTTTTCCACCCACAGAGGTTAGCTTAGATCTGTTTTTCTCGTAGTTTCTTCTTTGTCCTATCAGGTGATAACCATTATCAAATCCTTCTTTTATATCACTTAGACACTCTTCCCTAAAAATAACATCGGCATCAAAGTGAATTATTTTTTGATAGTTCCCGTATCTTCCTGATAAAACACTGGCAAATATGTATGCAGTTCCTTGATGACCATTCGTGTAAAGGTTTTTGAGAGTCTCGTCATTGTCCAAAGGATAATAAATAACATGTTTGCTATCTATGTTTATCTCGTTGAAATCTTGCTCTAGCCCAAAAACTGTAACCTTTAGTTCTGGGTGGAATTTTAGGAAAGATTCCAGGGCTACTCTCGCTATTTTACCGCAATTGTATGCTTCTGTAAATATGAAAACATCTTCCATTATAAAAATTCTAGTGTTTCGTATGTGGGTTTACTTCTTAGGTAATTTTCTATTCTTTCAATTTCTCTAACATTCTGCTTTGACTCGTTGTTGGGGTTTGCAACATTGTAGACGTACATTATTTCCGGAACATATAAGCTTCTATCGGGACCACACATTTCTAGCATTGGGAATTGGAATGACAGATCAGGAGCGTAAGAAACATAATCTCCTGTTTTTGGATCTTTAAGATCTTCCTCTTTTATCCTTAGGAATAGTT
The DNA here is from genome assembly GCA_937926355.1 of uncultured Saprospirales bacterium. Lineage (GTDB taxonomy): Bacteria > Bacteroidota > Bacteroidia > Chitinophagales > Saprospiraceae > CALAZP01. The sequence continues at coordinate 1,264 of CALAZP010000329.1, read as the reverse complement.
CCTTCCTAAAAGTTCTAAGGTGAGAAGCCAGCCACCGGTGCTGGCGGAATTTTTTTTGTTTTCTAACCTCGTATGGATATTCGCAATAAATATGACTTACGCTCCTTTTTGGGTATTCTTCGTACGTTCCATACGTCATCCAACAATCATTAGAGTTGTAAATTTCGTTTATCTTAGATAAAACTCGATTGTGTGGGAACCAATCATCACCATCAAGGGTAACTATGATGCTATTATCCGGAGCTAGCAAAACACCGTTTCTGATATTTTCCCCTTGGTACTTACGGGTCTGGTTCTGAAAAATTTTAATTCTTGGATCCTCCTGATACTTTAAGGCTTTTTCATAAGTACCATCGTTTGATTGTGCATCAAAAAACACAACGCTAAAATTATCATAGTCTTGTGAAAGTGCAGATTCTAGAGACCTTTCAATGTAATCTGCTGAATTCCTAGTAGACATAACTACAGTTATGTGGTTAATCATAAGCTTCCATTAGAGTTTGTCGTTGAAGATCTAAGAACTTTAACTTCTCTTGGCGATCTGATCCCCTCACATATGCTTCGTGTAAAGCTAAAAGAGTAGGAGCATGTGGATTTGATGTATTTGTTAATGGGTGTTTCATATGAAAAATTTCGTTTCTTGGATCTGTGCATGTATGCATCTGGCACACTGTTGAAACCTTATCCCAAAAGAAAATATCCTCTGGTCCATAGCCAAAGAATATGTTGGGGTCGTATCCACCAACTTCCAAAAAACTTTTCTGTTTTATCCAAATTGAACCCCCAGGAGCTCCGATAACTGCGGGCAAGGTTACCCCAGTATGTTTCGGATCTTTAATGTCTGTGGGACCTGCCTTTAATTCATCTACTTCTAGCTCCATAGTTAAAGCTTTGTAGGTAAGATCCGTATTTAAATACAACACCCTGCGATCGGAAAATGTCTGGATTGCATCGGAATTTTTAGAATTAATATTCTCGTAAAGATTGGTAAAAAAATCTGATCTAACCAAACAGTCTAAATCGTGAAACATATACCCATTGCCCTTCACTGCACAAGCCCCTATATTCATGGCTAGACACTTGTTAAATCTATATGCATGAGACTCTTTTTTTTCTATCCAGATGTGGTTTATCCCTAAGCTTGTACACGTTTTCAAATGGGTAGGTACTTCTGAATGCTCTACAACAGTATATGCAATATCAACTTCTGTATTTTTTTCAGCTAATCTGAAATAGTGTATAAGTGGCTCCAAAAAAGATTCCC
>CALAZP010000328.1 GCA_937926355.1 uncultured Saprospirales bacterium | reverse complement strand
CGTCAAATCCGTTATTATATCCGTTGCATAACCATTGATGATGGTATCCCCTTCTGGGGTAATAAATTTTGGATTAATATAATTGCCTTGCCCGGGAAGAATCATAAAATCGTCCACTCCTTTAGGATTGTTTCCAAAATGCAATTTTCCAAACATGGCCGTTTGATACCCCGCTTCCTGAAATAATTGTGGAAAAGTGACATTATTGGTATCAAATGCCATCATATTATCAATTTTACCATGTATATGCGTATGTTTACCAGTTAGTATAGTGGCCCGAGAAGGTGCACAAATGGAATTCGTTACACAAGCGTTAGTAAACAACAAACCCTCCTTTGCAATTCTATCAATATTAGGAGTTTGAATCAAATGATCACTATAAGCACTAATAGCCTGATAAGCATGATCATCTGACATAATAAATAGAATATTAGGCCGCTCTTTAGCCACCTCATCAGTAATTTTGCCGCAGGCAGTCAAGGCCAACAAATAAACAAAACCAAATTTTTTATAAAACATAATCTATAATTTTATTCTTTTGAACTCCAACATAGCCAAATCAATACCACCGGGTACCAAACCTTCCCCTGCAGTCATCACAATAGGCAATTCTCCTTCCTCCAATTCAATTACTCCAATGGGCCATGGTTTAAAATCCTTAACGTAAGATTCTATCCTGGGGGTACGGTCCGATTCTCTGCCATAAACTGGTGGATCATGAAATTCAGATAGGGTCACCGAAATGGCCTGACTTCCCATTTGAATCTTTAATCGACTATTTTGGGCTTCCTTTTTACAGGTATAATGAAGCAATACCTCATATTTACCCCTTTCTAAAACCTCAGAATTCCAAATAATAGTATCGGATGTAGAAGACCAATTCGTGATATAACTAGCATTGGGATATGGATTACTCCGAGTAAGATTTCCCTTTAAAATAGCATCCCTTGCTGGAAGGAAAGTATTTTGAGTCCCTACGGGAAAAGGTCTATGATCTTGGTTTTTCGAGGGCCATTCAACGGTATTAACTACAGAATCTCTGAACTCCACCATTTTTTGTACGAGGACCTTATCGCTCAAAGAATTAATATTGGCAAATTCCAAAGGATATCGTTGTTCCCTATCTTGAGAAATATGGTAAACAGAACCATCATTACTTAATCGGTAATCACCGCTTCGAATACCTACCCTTCCATTCCAATGTTGCACTAACATCCTTCTGTCCAATTCTTGGGAGGCATTCAACAAATCTTTACCGTCCAATGGATATTCAGTTTTGGGCTTTAGTCCCGCTAATTGAGCTAAGGTTGGAAAGAGATCAATAGCAGCGCTATTAACCGATAATACCTGATGTCTTAAATGATTTTTCCAACGTATAAATAAAGGAGAGCGGGTACCACCCTCTTCTGTGCTTCCCTTAATCCCTTTCATGCCACCATTGTATCGAAATCCATTAGGACCATTATCTGTCATATACAACACAATGGTATTTTCTTCCAGTTGTTTGTCTTTGAGCAACTGCATGATTCTACCCACATTATCATCCAGATTTTTCACCATGGCCAATGCAGCCCTGGTATGCAGGGTATCCCGAGTTTCCTCCATCTGCATCATTGAATCAACTGCTAAATCCTCCCAATATTTATCTGGAACCTGCATTGGACTGTGTGGAGTATTAAAAGCCAACCAGACAAAAAAAGGTTTTTCCCCTTGTTTGTCGATATACTCTAGGGTTTGGTTCGTAAAAATATCTGAAATATATCCCACCTCCCTTGTAAGCACTCCATTGTGTTCTAAAATCGGATTGAAATAATGACCCCAATGACCAGAACAAAAGCCAAAAAATTCTTCAAATCCCCGCCGATTTGGATGGTAAGGACCTTGGGTACCCGAGTGCCATTTACCAAACAAAGCTGTGGCATACCCAGCTTCTTGAAAGGTTTCAGCAATGGTAGATTCATCTAAATTTAAACGTTCGCCTCCTGCTGATGTTCCGTAAATCCCAGATCGAAAATGATACCTACCGGTTAAGACTTCAGCTCGAGTAGGGGAACAAACCGGGCTAACGTAAAAATTTTCAAAAACCAAACCCTCTTGTGCAATTTCATCGATATTAGGTGTGGTTATGGTTTGATTTCCATTATAACTCAAATCTCCCCAACCTTGATCATCTGCCATAATGATTATAACAGAAGGTGGATTTCCTCGATCAATTGAACAAGAAACCAACACCAAAAGACCCCAGAAATAAAGTAGTTTTTTCATTTTTTAATTGACGTATACTGGGCTGTCTTCAAAACCGATTCTGACTGCTTTGGCTTCAATAGATTCTTGGTTAGATAAAGGACTCGTATAAATCCTCCAGACAGTTTCACTAGGATGCTTCCATATAATAGTGGCATCCTCCACAGCGTGCATGAAGTGGAGACCGTCTCCCTCTAATTCGACGATTAGTGGCTCTAAAACAGGTTGTTGCCCATCTTTCAGCCAAGATTCCATTAGTTCCTTTTCATCAATTTCTCCGAGGTCTTTGGTTTCTATAATCCAATCATTCACTACTTTCCGCAAAAATTCCAAAGTGTCCCGATAGGTCCTATCGCCAGCTAGATTGTTTAATTCGTAGGGATCATTTTCAATATCATATAATTCCTCAGCTGGTTTAGGAGTCTTGAACCACCTAGCTACTGATTCTTCTAATTGCCCTTCTTTATACAACTGCATTAAATTACGCATCATAGGCATTTGCTCCCTGTACACTACTGGTAATGCATTGGAGATTCTTCGGTTATAATTTCTTATGTACTTAAAATTTTTATAACGGACAGCTCTTAATCGATCTACTTGTCCATCAAATCGATCTGAAGTGGCGAATACAAATTCAGGCGCTTCATCGGGAGTTTGGTCTCCTAAAAAGGCGTTACCTTGCATGTATTCAGGTATGGGAATACCTGCAATGGAAAGCAAGGTAGGAGCTAAATCAATAAAGCTCACCAACCGATCAGAACGAGTTGAAGCTTCAGTCTTACCTGGCAGCTTTACTATAAAAGGAACCTTTAATCCTGTGTCATACAAGGCTCTTTTGTATCGGGGAAAAGGGCCCCCATGATCTCCATAAAAAAAGATATAGGAATCCTCGTACAATCCATCTTCTTTCAATTGGTCAATGATAGCACCAATCTGCTGATCCATTCGGATAATATTAGAATAATTTACCGCTAAATCCTTTCTAATCGTATCGTTATCTGGGAAAACCGGTGGAACAGAAACCGATTCAGGAGTCACTAACAACTCATTATCCCCCTGAGCCCAAACCTGAGATTCATGGGTAATTCCAAAATTAAAAACGGCAAAAAAGGGAGTACCCTCGGGACGGTTTCGCCAGGTAGCTTCCCTGCTACTTTCATCCCAAGCCGAAGACAAAGTTTTGAAATTGTAATCTTCCTTGGCATTATTAGTGCAATAGTATCCAGCAGCTCTGAGGTACTCGGTAAACATACGGACTTGGCTGGGTACAATGGGAGAGTAACTCGGTATATTGGCGTCGGGCTGATTAGCTGGGTTATAAGCATTAAAGGTCCTCATATTATGCGTACCTAAGGAAGTGGGGTACATCCCTGTGATGATAGCACTTCTAGCGGGAGCGCAAACGGGAACTGGAGCATAAGCATTATCATATACCACCCCATGTAAAGCTAGAGAATCCAGATATGGGGTATTTGCTGTGGAATTCCCATACATACTATAAAATTCTGGAGACTGATCTTCCGCTACCAGCCATATAATATTGGGAAGTTGGTTTTTCTTTTCCCGAAGGGTCTCCTGAGGGGAACATCCCATCCAAATATTCAAAAAAAGAACCAACAAGAAGAGATAAGGGTTTCTCATTAATTTTTTATTAAAAGTGCACAGTAAAGTAAAACTACAAAAAATATGCTGACTGAATTATATTAACTTGCCAAGATAAAATCCTAGACATGGAAATATTAAAACTTATTCCAGATGTAGCCTACGAAACCATCGGAATTATAGCAGGCCTTATTGGTTGTTCTGTAATTGGCATTCAGGTAATTACGGAATACAAACAGCACCATAGATCTAGCCTTTCTTACGCTTTTTTATTCGGCTGGTTAGGTATTTATATGTTTTGGGCCATTTACGGAATTCGTTATGAGGCATTGGCCCTATTTATACCCAATACCGTAGCGTCTATTCTGCAGATTGCTATGATTGTTGTCATTCTTCAAAAAAATAAAAAATACCCTCCGCAAGAATAGAGCTATCCATGAGTTTGCTATATTGGGGATAAACCTTTATAGTATGAGACCAATTATTATCGCCATTCCTTTTTTACTTGTTTCCTGCACCAAATTGGAACGAGAAGAATTTTTGATTGACCATCCTGGATTATCTGAACAGGTGGAAATCATCCGAGACGAATATGGAATCAATCACATATATGCTAATAATCAAGACGATTTATTTTTCGCACAAGGTTATGCTGCAGCAGCTGATCGACTTTTTCAATTTGAAATTTGGCGCCGTCAAGCCACGGGAACGGTGGCAGAAATCCTAGGTCCTAGGGAATTAAAAAGAGATATTGGCACACGCTTATTTAAGTTTAGAGGCAACCTTCAAGAGGAGTTTAACTACTATCACGATGAAGGTGAGCAGATAATGGAAGCCTACACCAATGGAGTAAATGCCTATATAGAAGAAGTATGGAAAGATACCACCTTGCTACCCATTGAATTTAAAATTCTTGGAATTCAACCCCAGAAATGGACTCCAGAAGTGATTATCTCTCGACATCAAGGTCTTTTAGGAAATATAAACGATGAACTAAATATAGGGAGAGCCGTTGCTGCTTCATCTCCTGAAGTCGTTAAAGCCTTGAAATGGTTTCACCCTAAAGATCCTGATATCCAATTAGACCTTTCAATTACGGCAGATGTATTACAACCCGATATCCTAGAATTATACAACGCATTTAGAAAACCGGTATCCTTTGAGTTAGAGGATATCACACCAACATACCGCAAGAATATTCCTGCTGCTATAGGTCAACTGGATGCCCCTTCGGGAAAAGTAAAAGCTTTAGAATTTGATTTGGAGGATAAATTTTCGATTGGAAGCAACAATTGGATAGTAGCGGGATCGAAGACTGATGATGGATTCCCTGTCATGGCCAATGATCCACATCGAACCATCGCTAATCCTTCTTTGAGATATATGGTTCACCTCAATGCCCCTGGTTGGAATGTAATTGGAGGTGGCGAACCTACCATTCCAGGAGTCTCTATTGGCCATAATGATTATGGTGCTTGGGGACTTACGGTATTTTCAACTGATGGAGAGGACCTTATGGTCTATGATATTCACCCCGAAGACAGCACTCAATATTGGTACAAAGGAGAGTGGAAAAAATTTGAAATCATACTGGATACGATTAAGGTAAAGGGAGCCGAGCCAGTACCCGTAGAAATGTTTTATAGTATTCACGGCCCTGTCACTTTAATCGAAAGATCTCTTGGAAAAGCTTATGCCGTCAGATGTGCCTGGTTAGAACCTGGGGGAGCTCCTTATTTGGCCTCACTCAGAATGGACCAAGCTACCAATTGGGAAGAATTCAGGTCGGCATGCAGCTATAGTCATATCCCTGGCGAAAATATGATTTGGGCAGATATTCATGGAGATATCGGATGGCAAGCAGTAGGAATAGCTCCTATAAGAAAAAAGCATAGTGGTCTGGTCCCCATACCCGGAGATGGAAGATTTGAATGGGAAGGATATTTACCTATTTTAGACAAACCCAATATCACTAACCCAGCAACAGGGTACTTCGCAACCGCTAATCAGAATGTCACCCCCGAAAATTATAAATATTGGGATGCAATAGGTTTTTCTTGGTCCGATCCTTTCAGGGGAGATAGAATTCAATCTTTTTTTGAAAGCAAACAAGATTATACCATGAATGATATGCAGGCTCTGCAAACTGATTATTACGCTAGGGCTGCAGATGATTTGATTCCTTTGCTTGCAGATTTATCGGTCAAAGAGGAATATCAAGAGGTTAAAGATACCCTCATGAATTGGGACCATTATTTAAGTCCCCATTCAATAGGAGGTGCTGTATATAACGAGTGGGAAAATCAAATCCGTAGATTGGCGGTTGAAACTTGGGTTCCAGAAATTCTCCAACCGCATATTAAAAATCTGCAACTCACCACTATCATTGCACGGCTTAAAGAGGGTAGTCCTCCAC
>CALAZP010000327.1 GCA_937926355.1 uncultured Saprospirales bacterium | reverse complement strand
ATTGACCTGCAATCAATTGGGTGGCGGAATTTTGCCAATTAATTTCATAATATTCTTGAAAGGCCGTAAAAATAGCGGAAGCGGTCTCCTCCTGTCCCTTCGAAGTAGAAAGGTACTTTGATTCTTTGGGATTGCTCAAAAATCCAGTCTCAATTAATACACTTGGCATGGTAGTTTCCTTTAGGACGACGAATCCAGCCTGATTCACTCCACGGCTTCTTCTGCCTTTTTGGTCAAAAGCTTTTTCGACCAGAGCTGCAAATTCAATACTTTGATTAAGGTGAGCGTGCTGAAATAAACTTAAGAGGATATGACCTTCAGGAGAATTGGGGTCATAATCGTATTTATTTGAATAATTATCTTCCATCAAAATAGCCTCATTCTCTCTTTTGGCAACATCCAGATTGTGCTCTGAGGTATGAAGCCCCATGACGTAAGTTTCCGAACCATAAGTGCCTGAGGAAACAAAATAATTACAATGAATACTAATAAATAAGTCAGCTTTATTTTTGTTGGCTATGGCTGCTCTTTCTTCCAGAGGAATAAATTCATCTTTATCACGGGTCAAGATAACTTGTACTTCAGGAAGATGTCTTTTAATAAGTTCCGCTAACTGAAGAGCGATGTTAAGCGCTAAATGTTTTTCTTTGGAGTGGGCTCCCAAGCATCCAGGATCTTTCCCTCCATGTCCAGCATCAATAACTACCGTTTTAATTGGGTCACCTTCAAAGTTTACTAATCCAGAAAAAGCGTTTAATTTTGGGGCACTCAAAAAAAGGAAAGAAAGGATTGTCAAATTTATCAGACGCATTCAAAAACTTTGATTTTTAATAGATTACAAATTAACAAAAAATTTAAATGGCTGCCAAGACTCCTGGGGTTTGTATGGGTATTGGTTTGTTTTTTTATTTCAACCCTTCAAGGACAAGATCGTCCTCCTGGGGTTATTCTCCCAGATAGCCTACAATCAAAGCCAAGCGCTTCTGAATTTTTGCCGACAGGCCCTACTGTCAAAATATCAAAGGATTCCATTGAGGAGACCATAGAATATGATGGTAAAGACTCTTCGATTATGGATGCACGGGGACAAAAGGTCTATTTATATGGCGATGCGTTCGTCAATTATGGTTCGATTGAGTTAAAGGCAGATTATATTGAATTCGATTTAGAGTCTAAGATTGTTTTTGCAAAGGGTTTACCAGATTCTACAGGAATAATAGTAGGAAAACCCGAATTTAAAGAGGGCGATCAGCAATTTACTGCTGAAGAAATCAGGTATAATTTTGAGACTGGTAAAGCATACATCAATAAAGTCATTTCTAAGCAAAATGACATTTATATATTGGGAGAGCGGACCAAATTAATTACGGGTAAGGGGAATAATGGAGCAGCTGATGAGGATGTTTTATATAGCCAAGGGTCTATTTTTACTACTTGTGATCATCCGGAACCACATTTTGGCATTTTGAGTACCAAGCAAAAAATAATTCCTAACAAAATGGTTATTGTGGGGCCATCTAATTTACGGATTATGGATGTGCCTACTCCACTGTGGTTGCCTTTTGGTTTTTTTCCTATTTCTCAGGGAAAGCGGACTGGACTTTTATTTCCACGTGACTATGAATATTCCGATCAATGGGGTTTTGGGCTAAGAGATATCGGATGGTATTTTCCTCTTGGAGATCATTTTAATTTAGCTTTAAGGGGTAATATATACCTGAAGGGAACTTGGGGAATTAATGGATCATCTCAATATCGCAAGCGTTATAAATACTCGGGTAATGTCCAATTGGGTTTTGATAACAGGCGAACGGAAAACAATGACGGGAGCATAAGCAGGCAAAAATCATTCTCATTTACCTGGTCGCATCGCCAGGAAAATGGGGCACATCCCACCAATCGTTTCGGAGGTTCTATCAATATACAGACCAATGGATACCAACAAAGAGTTTTCAATGATGCTTCCAGGGTATTAGAAAATCAATTGAATTCCAATTTTTCCTTTCAGAAAAACTGGTCTGATCTCCCGATAAACCTGAGTGTGGGATTGAATCACAATCAAAATAATGCTACTGGGAATATGACGATTAATTTCCCTAATATTCAATTTCAAACCCAAGCGCTTTATCCTTTTAAAAATAAGAGTGGGGGTAGTAATCAGGAGAAGTGGTACGAGAGTGTGGTCTTTCGATATTCGGGAGAAACCAGGACAAGAATACAGGGGAAAGACACGACCATTTTCAATAATTTTAGCCAGACCCTTAAGGATGCAGAATTTGGGGCGAAGCATGAT
>CALAZP010000326.1 GCA_937926355.1 uncultured Saprospirales bacterium | reverse complement strand
CCTCCTCGAAGGTAAGAGATGGATCAAGGGATTGATGGTTTAGCTCAGTTCCTTGTTCACTGGTATTAGAAATACTGACTTTAATCTGAAGCGGATTTTTTAATCGACCAAAATCCAAATAGGTAATTACTTTTTGTCCCTCCAACTTATAGGGGTCTTCAGTATTAAAAGGATAAATCTTATGAACCTTTTGGGTAGTACTATCTAATAATTCTACTTTCTGAATAGGGTGATCGAAAGTAGCCAACATCCAAATGGGATCTTCCATCGCCCAACCACTGGTTTTCCGATACGCCTTTATGGTATAAGGATTGATGAAGGTCAAGCTAGCTTCTTTGAGGTGATGCCCCCAATTGGGTTGTAAAACATGATTGAGGTCAATCATGACCTTGGCATTAGTATCTTGGGGAAAGGAATATTGGTGCCATCCTACTCGCTCAGTTGCTGTTAATTGAACCTCTATACCCCAGGGTTCTAGGAGAATTTGATACCACCCTGGAACAGCTTTTTCATAGTGGTGATTCAATTGACCCACTGGTTTTTGTCCTTTATAAATACCGGTAAAGGGCAAAAACAGAAAATCTCCTAAATCTCCAATTCCCGTTCCGCTTAGGTGGTTGTGGGAAAATCCATAAAGGGTAGTATCGTCATAGTGGTATCCGCTACTGGCCTCCCATCCGAGGATATGGGTATCGGGACTTAATTGAATTTGTCCATGAGGACTAGTGGCCCCGGGATAGGTGTGACCGTGGAAACCTGTTCCGATAAATGGATCTACCCAAGAATTTTTTGAAAGTATGGTGGTTTCCTCCTGCTTACAGCTTGAAAAAAAGAAAAGGACTAATAAAAAGCTGATAGTTCGCATCGCTTACTTTCTTTGGTAGTTTAACAAAATCCAATTTGGATTGACCACATACTGGTCATGGTCATTGGCATTTCGGAAAACCAAATAAAGGCTGCCAACTCCAGTGGTTTTTTTTATGGGAATATCATAAGATTGAAGTACTCCTTTCTCTGGATGATAATATCCAAGTTCCTGTGAACCCAATAGGGGCCCATCTATTGCATCTTTTCTGAGTTCAACCTTTCCCCCATATCTGTAATTGCCATTGTACCCTCCGTTAAATTTGATGGAGGTCAGATTCTCAAAGCCAATTGGTTCAAATCCTAGATATTTTCCATTGGTCACGGAACCGATTAAGGTGGCTCCTAAGCTTCCCCAAGGTCCTATACCTTCTGCCAGGAAAGAAGCATCTTCGGCTTCAATTAATGGGGCTGTAAAGAAAATTTGTTGGCTAGCTGAGAGGGAACTTTCTGCTACATCGGGGTGTCCTTTATCTAGATAATAAGCTTGAAGGATATATTGCCCGGGTTGATCTTCCTCTGGATGCAGATCGAATTCTAAGGTTCCGTTTAGGGGTAATATTTTCGACATAGGTTGTTCATCAGGATCTAAACTTAGGATATAGTCCACTATACTTTCTGTTTCCTGAATGGACAGTTGAGGATGGGCAGACATCATGGTTTCTCCCCAAACCCCAGAACCTCCTTTGATGATTTTACTGATCAGGTAATTTTTATCTTCAGCGCCATATCTTCCTGCAATATCTTGGTAGGAAGGGCCATTCACTTTTTCTTGAATGGCATGGCAAGCCTTACAATCGGATGCATTGATAAGTTGCTCTCCTGTGCTTATTTCATTGTTTTGGTGTCCCAAGGAGGCCAAAATTGGATCTTTGCCTTGAGGTAGATAAGTTAGACTTACAGATACCTTTTGAGGATCAATTTCTCCTTTACCATGAGTAGTTCCATCTTCTAGGTCTTGAACTACGACTT
>CALAZP010000325.1 GCA_937926355.1 uncultured Saprospirales bacterium | reverse complement strand
GTATAGTATACGTCAAGTGGTTCAACCTAGTTCTTCCAAGCGGACAAAAATCCAAAATATTCTATTGGATAGGCGGTTTTGGATTATGTCTCCATTAATTTTCTCTTTTGGTTTTATCAATACTGCTTTATTCTTTTTTCAACTCAAATTTGGGCACGAAAGGGGGTGGTCAACGGAGTGGGTTGCACTTTCTGTATCCGCTTTTGCCATAGCCAATGCAACTGGATTGACTTTCGCCGGGCCTTTGGTGGACAAGTATTCTAGTAAAAGTCTATTTAAAATTTTTTCTTTCCCTTATTTGGTAGGGCTAATTGGATTGATTTTGTTTAAGCATCCCTTTGCCTATCCAGCTTCTCTTTTTTTTCTAGGTTTTTCCAACGGTATGGGTTCAACGATAAAAAATGTTCTAATGGTAGAGATTTATGGGGTATCCATTATTGGTAAAGTGAGAAGCGTCTTTACTACTGTGAGTGTCATAAGCACAGGTCTTGGACCGGCTATATTTGGAATTTTACTAGACAAAAACTTATCCTTCTCTCAAGCATTCATTTGGTTTGCCTGCTTTATGTTGTTAACAATAATCAACGCCTGGAGAAAATTTTAATCATTGCTTTACCCCGGTAAACACCTCTATATTGGAGTCGTCGGGACCACCCAAAAAATAAGAATAGGCTAATCTGTTTACCGTTCTTGAAGTGGTACCTCCTACAAAATTCTGGTCAGATTCATGTTCTAAATTATAATTCCCCATACTTATTTCGGTCAGCTTCAGTTCAAGAGAAACAGACCCTCCATTAGTAGGCTCAATTTTTACTGTTTCTGCATCTAGTACGGTCAATTTAATTTGGTGTTCATTTTCTTGAATCCCTTGGAAAGGTTTTGCCAAAGATCCAATATAGTTTCCCTCTATTGTTGGAAGAGGCGAGGTGTCATTATTATCGTCACATCCTAATAAAAAAATAATTGATACTAATAACGCCGCCATTGGTTTGAAAATTTTCTTCATTTTTTTTTTTAATTAAGGAATGGTTGGCGTATCCAATTTAGCTAATGATGCATCTATCTCCTCTTGTGTAACCTCGTGGGGTATAATTTTTCCGTCGAAATAATCTTGGTAAGCTTTCATATCAAAATTGCCATGGCCACAAAGATTAAAGAGGATGACTTCGCTATTGCCCTCTCGCTTGCATCGTTCTGCTTCTGCTATAACAGTGGCTATACCGTGAGTAGCTTCAGGGGCAGGAATAATTCCTTCGGCCTTTGCAAATTTAACACCAGCATCAAAAACCTCAAGATTATTGTGAGCTTTAGCTTCTATTAATTGATCTCGCAATAATTGGCTGACTATAACTCCAGCTCCGTGATAACGAAGTCCACCTGCATGTATAGGTGCAGGCACAAAATCATGGCCTAAGGTATACATAGGCAATAACGGAGTCATTCCAGCTGTATCTCCAAAATCGTATCTAAATTGACCCCTTGTTAATTTTGGACAAGAAGAAGGTTCGCTAGAAATACACCTGATTTTTCGTCCCTCATCAAAATTAAGTCTCAAAAATGGAAATGCTATTCCGGAAAAATTGGAGCCTCCTCCAAATGGGGCAATCACTATATCAGGCATGTCACCAGCCATCTCCATTTGCTTCACAGCCTCTAGTCCTATAACAGTTTGATGTAATTTAACATGATTCAAGACACTTCCTAAAGCATATTTAGTGTCCTCCCGAGTTGCGGCTCTTTCAACTGCCTCTGATATTGCAATTCCTAATGAACCTGTTGTTTCAGGATGCTCGGCAAGTATCTTTTTACCAATTTCAGTGGCGTTAGAAGGAGACGGATGTACCGTTGCCCCCCAAGTATTCATCATTACCTTTCTATATGGCTTATGCTCAAAGGATAATTTAACCATAAAGACTTCGCATTCAATTCCAAAATGTTGACAAGCGAAACTTAAAGCACTTCCCCATTGACCAGCCCCAGTTTCAGTTGTAATTTTCTTTACCCCCTCCATTTTATTGTAATAAGCCTGGGCAACGGCAGTATTTGGCTTATGTGATCCTGTAGGGCTGGTTCCCTCATATTTATAGTAAATCTTTGCTGGTGTATCCAACATTTTTTCAAAGTTATACGCCCTATATAGTGGTGTAGGTCTCCAAATGGAATAAATATCCCTAACTTCTTCAGGAATATCAATCCATTTTTCCTGTGAGACTTCTTGCTTGATTAACTCCATCGGAAAAAGTGGTGCCAATGCTTCAGGGCCTATAGGTTCTTTTGTTCCTGGATGAAGGGGAGGCAAAGGCTTATTGGGCATATCAGCAATAATATTGTACCACTTACTTGGAATATCTTTTTCGGTTAGAATAAACTTTCGTTGCATTTTAGACAGATTTATGGTTTTTCTATTTTTAGTTTCGTCATCCGCAACAGTAAACTTAAAAAAATACTGCCAATTACCAATATTGTAAAATAATAATTTATCAATTCGGTTTCTTTTGGTTGAAACTTAGGAGAATGGGCATTAGTTACAAATTCTATTTCATCACTTTTGTTCTTTAAAGTATGATAGTTTACTTGATTTGGATTCAAGTTGAACATCAATCGGTTTTCAATTTCACTAATTACCCCACCTTCAAATTGGAACTTATACCGCACTGAATGGCTGCTTTCGGAATTTGGCAAAACTTCAATCCCTAAAAGTTTAATTGGATGATGCTCGACATCATATATACTTAAATGCTCCAAAACATATCTTTCGAAGGATTTCCTCCAAGTTTCTGCTCCTTTATCATTCAAAAGAGTGCTTTCATACTGCAATAAAGCATCCCTCAAGGTCCATGGGAAATCTGCTATAATATTTATTGACTTTGAATCAACCACCTGGATTTCAAAGAACGCCACATGAGCATCATGACCATATCCTTTGGTTAAATAAAGAATGAAATAAACCCAAATAAACTTTCCTTTCACCTTATTGCGAAGTCTTGAGATGGGGTTCCTCTAAAAAGTCTAGGTATGATTGGAAAAGTACTGGTAATTATATAGTAGTAAGTTCCATTTGGATATTCTGGAGTTATTCCAAATCGTCCATTAGCTTCATCTAATTGGCCTAACCCGTTAACATATTCATAGTCTGCAGAATATACCCCATCATAAGGTCCGCAAGGAGCAGTAACTCCATCCCCAGGCCGGTTTCCCTCCTTAAGTTGATAACTAGATTTCATCTCAACAATAGCAGAGCTAGCATCTTCGGGATTTTCATAAGCGTACTTGTAATAAACTGGGAAACCATCAGCAGCATAAGCAATTTGGGTCATTTCATTAGTCTTTACAGCTAACTGTTCTAAAAAAAGTGTCGGTGAACCGTGATAATGATATTTCCCATTAGGTTGAACATGAGCATTATTGCAATCCAATCCTAAATTTACATTAGTTGCTTCTAGATTCCAGGCCCAATTTACATTGGGGTCCATTATGTTGGTATGTGGAAAAGGTTCAGCAGCTACTGGATCCAATTCAATTCCGTTATTAAGAATTCCAAATGCATAATTAGGGCCATTGCTACCTAATAATGGAGTAAATGAATTGGCAATAGAAGGTTGACTGCTGATTTTATGGGAAATGGTCTGCGGGGTAATAGCATTGGGATTGAGAGCCCCTTGAGTTTTTCCAAATAATCCCACCTTGTGGTCTGGAATACAATTGGCAGTAATGTTTCTGTAAGATCCCTCTAAATTAAAAGCAACCACAGATTGGAAATTTAGGCTTTCGGTACATTCTCCTCGAGTACTATCTAAATTTTGTTGGGAAATACAATTTTCTGCTAAAGGATTCTCGATTTTATCTTTTTGGCAAGCAGAAATAAACAGTAGCAATAAAAAAATTTGAAATAACCTTACTAGATTTATTTGAAGCTGAAATATATACATTGCCCTAAAGTTTGGTTCGTTTACTAAATGGACAATTTAAAGCTATTTGAGGCAATAAAAAAATCCTTTAACTGCATAGTTAAAGGATTTTATGGTGGGCGATACTGGACTCGAACCAGTGACCCCCTGCTTGTAAGGCAGGTGCTC
>CALAZP010000324.1 GCA_937926355.1 uncultured Saprospirales bacterium | reverse complement strand
GTATTTATTGCTATGCTTCCATCTTTTTATCCTACACAGGTCATTCCCACCTCACCTACATTAATGGTTGGCCCCGTTCTCACAGTAAGGCGGGCAGCTGTCCTGCTGGCAGACCTGCAGCCGGTGATTAAATTAAGGGTCTCCGCATAGTAATCTGTGTCTAATGAAGGTGGGACAAAAATCAAACTGGTATCGATTGCGTTTCCCCCACTCATAGCATCAAACCATACCACCGAAAGGCCAGTACCTGGATTATTGGCACTAAGGTACCCTCCGGTCTCTTCTGGGCAAATGGCCACTTGTGGAATGACTGGCGCAGGAGGTATTACCTTTATTTCAAAAATTTGAATAGAATCAGCTGACACGAATGAACTGCAATAATCTTGAGCCCTGATTTCTACTTTATACCACCCAGGTGCAGTAGCATAGATGATTGTAGAATCATAGCCACTTATTGCGTGTAAGGTATCTTGATCTTTAAACCATAAGAAATAATAATCTGATGTCTTAGAATCAGGGTTATCAAAACGTGCAGTAATAGGAATACCCGATTCATCTGTGCATCCCAATACCGTCTTGGGTGCATCTGCAATAACCATTGGGTCTGAAGGACTTCCAAAATCAATAGGACCGACAAAATCTTTCAATTGAGCCGAAAATGAATTAGAAGCCCTAGACTTAACCATGTACTTATTGAAAGTATTTGCACAAGGGTCGCTAGTAAATCGATCGTCCTCTGCAGGGTCTAATCCCGCATGCGTCAAATTAACCCCTAATTCAAAATATTGATACTGAAGATAATCCGTAGTATAATTTCCATTATTAGCTATACTACCCCAAGGTGGCCCCGTTTGGTCAGCGCTATTAGTGAAAGCCAACACATTGTATTGTCCTCCCCCTTTTGATCTTATGGTACCATACCCATATTGGGAGCGAATGTTCGCCCCTTCAATGTCTCCATCTGACGGGATGGAAAACGGCAAACCAGCAGGCGGGTTGCTTTTAAAAGCCTCATATTGAGCCTTTTCCATCCATATTCTAATTTCAAATGCGTCTAAACCAGATTGAGTGATAGATACGGCTAAAATTACATCCCCATATTGCGTCATCTTTCCCGTTTCATCAAAGGTAAATGCTACGTGTCCTTCTTCCATGGCTCCACCAGTACTGAAAGCACCCACCTCATTATTATAAACTACATCTTTTTGAAAAAATTCAAAATCAACATACCGCTCTCCCGTGGTGGTGTTGAGGGTTAAGGCGCAAAACACATAAAGTGAATCATCAAAACTGAATCCTTCCCTTTGGGCATATCCATATACATCGATGATGTCGTTTTTACCTAAAACTTGACCTGTACCTGGATGCCAATCACTCGGTGGTTCTCCGTTTTTACTCGCAATGACAAAAGCCGTGGAATCTACATAACCGCTTCCAGAATAGTAATCTCGCATGAATACGGCATCTAAAAAGGAACTTACATTAGCAACAGTATCCAAATAGGAAAGGGTCCCTCTTTTTTGGAATATGGTTCTATATCGGTCAACATCAGCAGTATTGGAAAAGAAGTTGTATAAATCAGTGGCACCAGAGACATCAATCATACCCACCCCGTTCTTGCCCATCAGTGGGTTGGCAAACCAATCGTTTGAATCTAATCCCATGGTATTGGCTAAGACATTACCGTCTACTTCGAAGCCGGACCTGAGTTCTTGACCCCATGAAGTGGTAGTCGCTAACAGCAAGGCATGGACTAAAATGTATGGGAAAATAGCTTTTCGAATAGTACAAAATAACTTCACTTTGCTCTATTTTAAGTAACTAGAGGAAATCAAAATTAATGCCTGAGACACAATTTATTATATCCTATAAGTAGACTCAAAACCATATAGAAGGGGTCTAAAAATATTGGACAAACTTTTATTTGATAAATAGAAAATTACATATTAAAAATTTTATTCGTTGTCCTTTTTTAATAAGCTCGAGAAAGTCCCAATTTTAAAAATTTACGATTTAGGACTGGCTTGTATCGATTTGATGAGGCTGTTGAGATGTACCTCTGAATACCCAGTCAATTTCGAAATCCGATCGATATCTATTTCATCGGATGCCTGTAATTCCTGAGTGATGACTTTTAATCGTTGTTCTCTTATCAATTCCCCAGCACTCATTCCAATAATAGATAGGCGTCTGTTTAAAGTTCGTCCGTTGATTTCCAACTTTTGAGACAGTAATTCTACAGTTATGGTGGATAGGTTTTGATTGATAACCTGCTGACAGGCTATTTTAAGGTCTAATGGATTGTCTAAATCTAGGGATTTCGAAGCAGCCGCTTCAGTTTGAGGGGTTATAAAGTTTTGCTTCTTTTTTCGGATTTGAAAAAAAACTATTGCAATAATTATCATACCTAATACTAGGAAAATAACTACCTGTTTGAAATCAGCACTTTGCCCTCTACCTGAATTCTTCGGAAATATATCATTCAATTCCTCAGATAAACCGACTGCATCGATTTCTAGAACACCAAATAAGCCCCCAAAATAAATAGTTGGGAAGGCATTGAAACTAGCCCTTTTATTGAACTCAAAATCTTCATAAATGCTCTGGACTAACCCAGATTCAGCTTTATATAAATGTAAACCCTTATCGGAACTTACCCAAAATTCTCCAGGTTTTCCTTCTTCAATCCTGTAGAATTCAATCAAATCATCTTCAAATTGAATTTTCTTAGGTTTACTAACTAAGGGATCATCAATAGAAAATTCAAAAAAACCATTACTAGCCGCAATAAATAAACGTTTATCCGTTAAATAAAAATGATTAGGAGCTTCAATATCTTTAAGATCTAACTTTGAAAAACCCCTTTGCCTGTTCCAACTATACATTCCCCCCGAGGTACAAATCCAAAAGTCATTACCAAAAACACCAATATATTCTACAACCAAATCCTCCAAATCAAATTGAACAAAATTCCAATTAGAGTCTAATTCCAGTAAACCTTTATCCGTTCCAATAAAATAGGTATTATCGGGTTTTTCATAAAGCGAAGTGAAATTCAAATAATGAGTTGGAGCAGATGATAAGAAATCCAAATCTCCCTTAAAAAGGGTTACATATGCACCATCAAGGTGCAATTTGTAAATATGAGCTCCTGAGCCGACATAAACATTTTCTTCATTGGAATATACAAAGCCATCAAAATGACAAAAATCCACCAATTCATTATTCAGGAAAAGCCCTTTGTAGGTTCCAGCTACCAAATTACTGTCCACTATTTGTAAAACGCGGGTAGAATGACCTAGCAAATGTATTTCAGCACTTTCAAGAATTAGAAATTGATAAATGTAATTTTTAAATGCTACCCAAACCCATTGCCCATCTTTAGCGGAGGATAATCTGTAATTCAAATTGAAATTATTTACTTTATCTTTCCAACCTAAATCCTGATTATCCCAATATTGCTGAATTTTTGCATAATCCCTCTCTCTATCCTTAATAAAGTACAATTGACCTTGATCAATCAATAATTCATCTTGATATCCATTATTGATCAATTCGGATCTTCCATCTTTGTGTAACTCGTATGCTCCAACCTTATTACCATAATATAGTCTCCCTTCCTCGTCCACTACAATGTTAATTACAGTGTGGGGCAATTCTATTGAATTATATAAAAGGGTGTCTGCGGCATACAAACTAGGAGAAGAGAAGGAAAAAAATAATACAACCAAATGAATACGGAACCATGCCTTCATGTTCCAAAAAAAACGCTTTTTTTTCTTTTATTCAGTTTGACTGGTTTTTATTAGATTTTTTAAAAAAATAAGACAATTTTAATATTGATTATCAATTAATTAAATATTATAATATTTTTTTTTGTCTTAAAAAAATATTTTCAAATTATCAATTTATAAATATGACACCTCTTTATAGTGGGACAATAAATAGCTATCCACCAAATTGATATTGAAATTTGCAATACAAATTCAATCCAGTCAATTGAGTCGTTCGTAAACCCTCTGAATAAGCATAGCCATTCGTTCCACCAATATAAAAAATAGTAAATGCGGTTGGATTCCACCTCAACAGCGTTTGGACAAAAGCACCTTGATTGAACGTATTGACCTCCCCAACCAATCTTAACGAAAGATTACGGTTAAATTGATAATTAATATTAGATCTGAATATAAGACCTGAATAGTACAACTCCTCTCCCTCCAATTTAGCCAACTGAGTATATCGGATACTAGGACTAAAACGCAACTTGGGAGAGATTTGAAAATCATTGAATGACCCGACAAACCAGTTGCGACCCACTTCAGGATTTTCAGTATCGTAAAAAAGAGATTGACCCCAAGAGGTAAAAATCCGCAAATCTAGTTTTTCATTGGGATTGAATCGCAAAAATAAATTGTATTCATCCAAATCCTCAAAATTATATCCGTAGAATTC
>CALAZP010000323.1 GCA_937926355.1 uncultured Saprospirales bacterium | reverse complement strand
AAAAAATCAGGAGAAATTTTAAGATAATGGAATATACACCTAGATTAAAAACTAAGTACAGACAAGAGGTTGTCAAAGCTATGATGGAACAGTTTGGTTATACCTCTGTCATGCAAGTACCTAAAATTCAAAAGGTTTGTATCAACCAAGGTATTGGTGGTGCAACTCAGGATAAAAAGTTGGTAGATGTAGCTTTGGATCAAATGTCCATTATTGCTGGGCAAAAAGCGATCCCAACGAAGGCAAAGAAATCTGTATCTAACTTTAAGTTGAGAGAGCAAATGACCATTGGTGCAAAAGTTACTTTGAGAAAAGATAGAATGTATGAATTTTTGGACCGGTTAACATCAGTTGCTTTACCTAGAGTAAGGGACTTCAGAGGTATTAATGATAAGAGTTTTGACGGAAGAGGCAATTATTCTTTGGGTATTACCGAGCAAATTATCTTCCCCGAAATTGATATCGATAAAGTAAACCAAATAACGGGAATGGATATTACCATTGTTACTTCTGCCAAAACGGATGCAGAAGCTTTAGCTTTACTAAAGTTGATGGGATTACCTTTTAAAAATCAAAGAAATTAATTTAAATATGGCTCGTAAATCAATTATTGCCAGAGAAGTAAAAAGAGAGCGGTTAGTAAATAAGTACGCCGAATTGCGAAAGCAGTTAAAGGAAGAAGGGAAGTGGGAGGAGTTGGATAAACTTCCTAGAAACTCTAATAAAATTAGGATGCACAATCGCTGCAAGCTAACCGGAAGGCCAAAAGGTTATATGAGGCAGTTTGGCTTATGCAGGGTTAAGTTTAGGGAAATGGCTTTAGACGGTAAAATTCCCGGAGTAACTAAAGCTAGCTGGTAAATTTTTTTTGAATAAATTAAATAAGAATCGATCAGGTTCCAATCAGGAATACCAATCGATACAATCTAAAAATAATGGCTGTAACAGATCCAATTGCAGATTATCTGACAAGAATCAGAAATGCACAACAAGCAGGCCACAGAATTGTGGAAATTCCTGCTTCTAACCTTAAGAAGAGAATTACTGAAATTCTATACGATCAGGGATACATTCTTAAGTATAAATTTGAAGACAACGTAGGAAAAGGAAATCAGGGATTGATCAAGATTGCTTTAAAATACGATTCGTCTACTAGAAAACCAGTTATTCAGAAAATGGCTAGAATCAGTAAGCCTGGTTTGAGGAAATACGCTGGCAGTTCTGAGGTGCCAAGGATTATTAACGGTTTGGGTGTGTGTATTGTAAGTACCTCTAGAGGGGTAGTTACTGATAAGCAAGCTAGGGAGATGAATGTTGGTGGTGAGTTATTGTGCTATATTTACTAAAAGAAAAATTTATTCGTCATGTCTAGAATAGGTAAGGCCCCAATTGATATTCCAAGTGGAGTAGAAATTACGGTTGATAAATCAAATATTGTAAAGGTTAAAGGTCCTAAAGGAGAATTGGTACAACAAATCAATTCTGACTTAAGTGTTGCTATAGAAGACAGTTCTTTGGTAGTAAGTAGGCCGACAGAACAAAAAAGGCACAAATCTATGCATGGTTTGTACCGATCTTTAATCAACAATATGGTAGAAGGCGTTACTAATGGGTTTACTAAAGAGTTAGAATTGGTGGGTGTTGGATATAGAGCCGGTAATACTGGCCAGTTGCTCGAATTATCAGTTGGTTATTCACATCCCATATTCTTTGCCATTCCCGATGAGGTTAAAGTGGAAACCAAAATGGAAAAGGGAAAGAATCCAATTGTTATTCTGCAATCCATTGACAAACAATTATTAGGTCAAGTAGCTGCTAAGATAAGAGCGTTTAGGAAGCCAGAACCGTATAAGGGTAAGGGTATCAAATTTGTTGGAGAAGTATTGCGCAGAAAGGCTGGTAAGACATCAGGTAAATAAAATATTATTCATTGCCTTTGGGTTTTGTGCTATTCAATTCACTAAAGGAAAATTAAAATAAAATGGCGTTTTCAAAACAAACTAGAAGAAAGCGAATTCACTTTAGAATTAAGAAAAAAGTGATGGGTTCAGCTGAGAGGCCTCGCTTGAGTGTATATAGAAGTAATAAATATATTTATGCTCAGATTATTGACGATAGCACTGGCCATACACTTGTTTCGGCTTCTTCACTAGAGTCCGGTATAGAAAATAAGGGAACCAAAGTGGACCAATCTGCTGCTGTTGGAAAGTTATTAGCTGAGCGTGCTATTGCTGCAAAAATCAATACAGCTGTATTCGACAGGGGAGGTTATTTATATCACGGTCGGGTTAAGGCTCTTGCAGATGGCGCTAGAGCAGGTGGAATTAAAATTTAAAATCAAAACCATTTAAGAAATGGCTAATAAATCTAGTAATAGAGTAAAACCTTCGGAAACTGAATTAAAAGAGAAGTTGGTTGCACTTAATAGGGTAGCGAAAGTTACAAAAGGTGGTAGAACATTTAGTTTCGCTGCGATTGTTGTAGTGGGCGATGGTAATGGAACTGTTGGATATGGTCTAGGAAAGGCTAGGGACGTATCTGAATCTATTGCCAAGGCTGTAGATGATGCAAAAAAGAATCTGGTTAAGTTTCCTTTATATAAAGGTACTATTCCACATTCCGTTAATGGAAAATACGGTGCTGGTAAAGTTTTGATTAAACCTGCTTCAGATGGTACAGGTGTTATTGCTGGTGGTGCTCTAAGAGCAGTTTTAGAAATAGCTGGTGTTCACAACGTTCTTTCTAAGACCCAGGGCTCTTCTAATCCACACAATGTGGTGAAGGCAGCAGTAGATGCCTTAAGCAGATTGAGAAGTCCAATGTTGGTTGCCAAGCAGCGAGGGATTGAAATGGAAAAACTCTTTAAAGGTTAAAATTCAACAAAATGGCCAAGATTAAAATAACTCAAAAGAAGAGTGTAATAGATCGTTCTAAAAAGCAAAAAGCTACTATGGTGGCTTTGGGATTGAGAAAAATCAACCATAGTGTGGTGCATGAAGCTACGCCTCAAATTAATGGGATGGTTTCGAAGGTAAGTCATTTAGTAACGGTTGAAGAAGTTAAATAATTAGAAAATAAAGTAACAAGATGGAACTTCATAATCTACGACCTGCTCAAGGTGCAGTTAAGGCAAGAAAAAGAATAGCCAGGGGTCAAGGTGCCGGTAGTGGTGGAACTGCAACAAGAGGACATAAGGGTGCCAAGTCAAGAGCTGGTCATTCTACGAA
The DNA here is from genome assembly GCA_937926355.1 of uncultured Saprospirales bacterium. GTDB lineage: Bacteria > Bacteroidota > Bacteroidia > Chitinophagales > Saprospiraceae > CALAZP01. The sequence continues at coordinate 54,487 of CALAZP010000323.1, read as the reverse complement.
GAGAAACTTTGAAGGTGGCCAAATGCCATTGCAAATGCGATTGCCTAAACGCGGATTCAATAATCCTAATAGGGTAGCATACGTTCCAATAAATGTGGAAAGGCTTCAGGTCATTAGTGAAAAATTCAAAACTGATAACCTTTCTCTTAATTCACTTATCGAATTCAATATTGTTGGAAAAAATGATAAGGTAAAGATTCTAGGAAGAGGTGAAATTAAAGCTAAATTGACTGTAGAGGCTCATGCTATTTCTGGGTCAGCTAAAACAGCTATTGAAAGTGCAGGAGGATCGATCACGCTTGTTTAATATAAACTGATGAAAAAATTTATAACAACACTTCAAAATATCTGGAAAATCAAAGAGTTGAGAACTAGAATTCTTTTAACTCTTGGTTTGCTCTTGGTATTCCGTTTCGGTTCTTATATTGTATTGCCAGGGGTTATCCCGTCCGTATTGGAAAATGCAACTCAGAACCAATCTTCTCCTAATGATTTGTTGGGTTTAATTAATGTTTTTACTGGTGGTGCTTTTAACAATGCTGCTATCATGGCATTAGGCATCATGCCATATATCACCGCTTCTATTATTATCCAGCTAATGGGTTTTGCTGTTCCCTATTTCCAGCGGTTACAGCAAAAGGAGGGGGAATCTGGACGAAAGAAATTAAATCAAATAACCCGTTTGCTAACAGTAGCTATAACGCTAGTACAAGGCGGTGGTTATCTTACCTATATTAATAGTCTAGGCGCTGTAGACCCAACTGTTCCATCTGGAGTATTTTGGTTGTCCAATATCATTATCCTGAGTGCCGGTACAGTTTTCGCCATGTGGTTGGGAGAAAGGATTACTGATAAGGGCATTGGTAACGGTGTATCTCTTTTAATTACTGTCGGTATAATAGCTTCTTTACCTAGTGCCCTAATTTTTGAATTGCAGTCTCAGATTGCCAATAATGGATTTATCATTTTTGTTCTAGAAATGGCCGTCCTGTTTATAGTAGTGGTTTTAACGGTTGCGATTGTCCAAGGAGTTAGAAAAATCCCTATTCAGTTTGCCAAAAGAATGGTTGGAAGAGGTAACTCTCAAATCCCAGTAGCTGGTTCTAGAGATTATATTCCGCTGAAGGTTAATGCAGCAGGGGTTATGCCTATTATATTTGCACAAGCATTGATGTTCTTGCCTGCAACTATTGCTCAATTCCTGTCAGGGGATGGTTCGGATTTAACCGCTAGTCCCTTTCTAAGAGCACTAAATGATTTTACTTCTGCTCCATACAATATCATCTACTACGTTTTGGTAGTGTTATTCACTTATGTTTATACCGCCTTATTGGTAAATCCTCAGCAATACTCTGAATACTTAAAGCGTCAGAATGCTTTTATTCCTGGTATTAAACCTGGGAAGCCGACGGCTGATTTTATTGATTCTGTTACTACGCGAATTACGTTACCTGGATCAATATTCTTAGGAATCATTGCTATTTTACCAGCTTTCGCAGCTGCTTTTGGAGTGAATATTGCATTTGCTATGTTCTTTGGTGGAACCTCATTATTGATATTAGTAGGGGTTGTTTTGGATACCCTTCAACAGATTGAGAGTCATTTATTAATGAGAAGATATGATGGATTGGTAAAATCCGGTAAAATACAGGGAAGAAGTAGCAGTCGTATGCAGGGAATTGGTGCTGGAATGTAAAAAGTAAAAGACTCCAAAGGGAGTTTTTAATATTGTACGGTCAATGGTGTATTACAAGACGAGTGAAGAGATTGAATTAATTAGAACCAGTTGCTTGATAGTAAGTAAGGTACTAGCTCATGTAGGATCTCTTATTCGTCCAGGGATGACAGCTGATTTTATCAATCGTGAGGCTGAAACATTAATCAGAGATCATGGTGCAGTTCCTTCTTTCAAAGGATATGGAGGATTTCCTGCTACGCTATGTGTTTCCGTAAATGAAATTGTAGTCCATGGTATTCCCCACGAAAAACAAGTTTTTGGGGAATCAGATGTAATTTCAGTCGATTGCGGTGCTTATTTGAATGGTTTTCATGGTGATTCTGCTTATACTTTTGTAATGCAGGGGGCGTCACCAGAGGTAGTTCAACTTTGTGAAGTAACTAATCAATCTTTATATAAAGGGATAAATGTTGCCATCGAAGGGAATAAGTTAGGTGATATAGGTTTCGCCATTCAAAATTACACAGAGGGACAACATGGTTATGGTGTAGTTCGTGAATTAGTGGGGCACGGTGTTGGTAGGGAATTACATGAATCTCCACAAGTTCCAAACTACGGGAAACCAAGAAGAGGTTTGAAATTGAAAGATGGTTTAGTTATTGCTATCGAACCAATGATTAATATGGGTAAGCATCAAGTGGAAATAGCATCTGATGGGTGGTCAATCATCACTATAGATAAGAAAGTTTCTGCCCATTATGAACATACTGTGGCTGTGGGGAAAGGTAAAGCAGATATTTTATCTGATCATTCATTGCTTTATGAAACAGTGGCTTCCAATGATAACCTTTTTTTAATTAAATAATTTTCCTAAATTTGCACCTCATTTGAAAAATATATGTCAAAAAAGAACTTAATAAAGCAGGACGGTATTATTGAAGAGGCTTTGTCCAATGCAATGTTTAGGGTAAGATTGGAAAACGATCATGAAATTATTGCGACCATTAGTGGTAAAATGAGGATGAATTATATTAGGATTTTGCCTGGTGATAAGGTTTCCGTTGAAATGTCACCTTATGATTTAAGTAGAGGTAGAATAACTTATAGATACAAATAGTAACAAACAGATATTAAAATGAAAGTAAGAGCATCTGTAAAGAAGAGAACTGCTGATTGTAAAGTGGTAAAAAGGAATGGAAAGATTTATATCATTAACAAGAAAAACCCTAAGCTCAAGCAGCGTCAAGGATAAAATAACATTCAAATAAAAAGCTATGGCTCGAATTGCAGGAAACGACTTGCCCAGAAATAAGAGAGGCGTTATCGGTTTAACCTACATTTATGGTATTGGCCCTAGTAGGGCTAAGGCGATTTTAAGTTCTTTAGGTATAAGCGAGGATACCAAAATACAGGATTGGACAGACGATAATGTCAAAGAAATATCTAATGCCATCACCAATGGTTATAAAGTAGAGGGTGAATTGAGGTCAGAGGTACAAACCAATATTAAGCGTCTGATGGACATTGGCTGTTACCGTGGGTTGAGACATAGAAAGGGTCTTCCTTTAAGAGGTCAGAGGACCCAAACTAATGCTAGAACCAGAAAGGGAAAGCGCAAAACAGTTGCGAATAAAAAGAAGGCAACTAAGTAATTGACTTGATAAACTAATGATAAGATGGCAAAAGCTACTAAAAAGGTAAAAAAACGTAATGTTAAAGTCGATGCCCAAGGGTACGCTTACATTACTGCTAGTTTTAATAACTTAATTATCTCTTTGACTAATAAACAAGGTCAGGTTATTTCTTGGTCTTCTGCTGGTAAGTCTGGTTTCAGAGGTTCTAAGAAGAATACTCCTTATGCTGCTCAAATAGCCGCTACTGATGCTGCGAAAACAGCGTTAGATGCTGGTTTGAAGACAGTTGAGGTTTTTGTTAAAGGCCCTGGAGCGGGTAGAGAAGCAGCTATTAGAGCTGTTGATGCAGCTGGTATTAGAGTAAGCACCATTAAGGATGTTACGCCTATTCCACATAATGGTTGTCGACCACCAAAACGTAGAAGAGTTTAATTAAAAAAGAAGTAAATATTCCATCATGGCCAGATATACAGGACCTAAAACTAAAAAAGCAAGATCGTTCGGTGAGCCTATTTTTGGGTTTAGCAAAAGTTTTGAAAAGAAAAAGTACCCTCCGGGGCAACATGGAAATAGCAGAAGAAAAAAGCAAAAGTCTGACTATGCTCTTCAGTTGATGGAAAAGCAAAAGGCTAAGTATACCTATGGGGTTTTGGAGCGCCAGTTTAGAAGGACTTTTGACAAAGCTAATAGAAGTAAAGGAGTAACCGGTGAGGTTTTGCTTCAGTTGTTAGAAGCTAGATTGGACAACACCGTTTTCCGTATGGGCTTAGCTCCAACCAGAAGAGCTGCAAGGCAGTTGGTGAGTCACAAGCATATTTCTGTGAACGGAGTAGTAACCAATATCCCTTCTTTTCAATTGAAGCCAGATGATGTGGTGTCTGTTAGAAGTAAATCTAAGGGTATTGATGTGATACAAGATACTGCTAAAAATAAATCTGACGTTCGTAAATTCTCTTGGTTAGAGTTCAGTCCTGACAAGTTAGAAGGTAAGTTTATCGCCTTCCCTGAAAGAGATTCTATCCCTGAGAAAATAAATGAGCAGTTGATTGTCGAATTATATTCTAAATAATATCAATCAATTGACCAAATAATAAAATACCGCTTCATGAATATTCTTAACTTTTATAAACCCGACAAAATCGTAATGCATAAAGCAAATGATTTTGAGGGTACTTTCGAATTCAAACCTTTAGAACCAGGGTTTGGTCAAACCATTGGTAACTCCTTAAGAAGGGTTTTGTTATCTTCTTTAGAGGGTTTTTCTATTACTGCTGTGCGTATTGCAGGGGTAGAACATGAATTTGGAACGATCAAGGGTGTGGTTGAAGATGTAGTTGATATTGTTTTGAACCTAAAACAAGTTCGTTTAAAGCAAATGATGGGCGGAGACGAAATCTCTTCTGAAAAGATTTATCTTCAAGTAGGTGGTAAAGATACTTTAACAGCTGGAGAAATAGAAAACAGTACCAATGTATTCAAGGTAATGAATCCGGAGTTGGTAATCTGTCGTATGGAACCTTCTGTTAGCTTGGAAATTGAATTAACCATCACCAAAGGCAGAGGTTACGTTGCTGCAGATGATAATTTGCCGAAAGACGCTCCTATTGGAGTAATTCCTGTAGATGCTATTTATACTCCTATTAAGAATGTTTCTTACAAGGTTGAAAATACAAGGGTTGGTCAGCGAACTGACTATGAAAAATTGACTATTGATCTAAAAACTGATGGTACCATTCATCCGGATGAGGCTATTAAGGAGGCATCTAGAATTTTGATTCAACATTTGATGTTAATCACTGATGAGAATATCACATTTGATGATGCTACTACTGCTCAAGAAGATATTGTAGATGAGTTTACGTTACACATGCGTAAATTATTGAAGACTTCTCTTGAGGATTTAGATTTGTCTGTTAGAGCATATAATTGTTTGAAAGCTGCTAAAATTAATTCTTTATCTGAATTGGTTAAATACGATACTCACGAGTTATTAAAATTTAGAAATTTTGGTAAGAAATCATTAGTAGAAATCGAAGAACTTTTACAAGAAAAGGGTTTGAGTTTTGGAATGGAACTGGCGAAGTTCAAATTAGAAGAGGAAAATTAAAAATACATATTGGGGTCTAGGTTGGCAGACCCCTAATTTATTCATAAGTAGTTACTGAATAGTTGCCTGTAGCTTTCCAACCAGCTATAATTATTGGCGGTGAAAGGTGTTACTTAAAATGTAAATCAAATGAGACACGGTAAGACTTTTAATCATTTAGGAAGGAAGTCAGCTCATCGTAAAGCGTTACTAAAAAATTTGGCTTGTTCTTTAATTGAGCACAAAAGAATCACTACTACTCTTGCTAAAGCAAAAGCGCTTAGATTATATATCGAGCCTCTGTTGACCAAGTCAAAGAAAAATGATACCCACTCTAGAAGGGTTGTCTTTAGCTATCTTCAAAACAAAGATGCTATCAAAGAATTATTTGGACCAATTGCTGAAAAAATTGGAGACAGACCAGGTGGTTATGTAAGGGTAATCAGAACTGGATTTAGACGAACTGATGGCTCAGAGATGGCTATGATAGAATTAGTTGATTTCAATGAAATCTACAACCAGGGTGAGGATACAGGAAAATCTTCAAAGAGAAGGAGAAGACGAGGTGGTTCTGGAAAGAGTACTTCTAAGGAAGCATCTGCTGCTGTATCTAAGGAAACTACCGAAGTAGAGGATACAGCCGAGGTGGAAGTTGCTGAAAGCGATACCCCATCCGAAGAAGAGGAAAAATAAACATTATAGTTTCTAATTTTTAAAAAGCGCTTCACTAAGAAGCGCTTTTTTTATATTTGCATGAATTTGAAAAATAATTTCATGACTTCTATAGAAAACAAAACTGCCATTCTTCTTTTGGATGATGGAACAGTGTTTCACGGCTGGGCAGTTGGATCAGTGGGTACTGCCACTGGAGAGATTTGTTTCAATACCGGAATGACTGGTTATCAGGAGATTTTCACGGATCCCTCTTATTTTGGGCAATTAATGGTCATGACGAATGTCCATATTGGTAATTATGGAATTCATCAGAGTGAAAGTGAATCCGATTCTATTAAAATTGCTGGTTTAATTTGTCGTGATTTCAATATTGTACCTTCAAGACAACTGGCCAATAAAAATATTCAGGAATATTTTGAAAATCATCAATTGGTTGGTATTTGCGGTATTGATACACGGGCTTTGGTACGGAAAATACGTTCAAAGGGGGCTATGAATGGAATTATTAGTTCAGAAGAATTAGATATTAACGTTTTGAAAGCTAAATTGAAAGGAGTACCCTCCATGGAAGGTTTAGAGTTGGCTTCAAAAGTGAGTACTAATACTTGCTATACCATTGGAGATGAGGATGCCCCCCTTCGTGTGGCTGTTTTAGATTTTGGAGTTAAAAAGCACATACTAGAATATCTTGCTGAGAGGGGGTGTTACCTAAAAATCTTTCCAGGGAAAACTTCTTTAGAGGAAATGAAAGCATTCCAACCACATGGTTATTTTATGAGTAATGGACCTGGAGATCCTGCAGCTATGGACTACGCTGTGGATACTGCTAAGGCTATTATGGCAGAAGATCAACCCTTATTTGGAATTTGTTTGGGACATCAATTATTGGCCTTAGCAGCTGGAATTCCTACTTATAAAATGCACCATGGTCATAGGGGAATTAATCATCCGGTTAAAAATTTGAAAACCGGAAAAAGTGAAATAACCAGTCAAAATCATGGTTTTGGTGTCAGTCCTGAAGCGATTGAAGCGAATAAAGATAAAGTAGAGGTTACCCATATCAATTTGAACGATCAAACGGTAGAGGGTATAAAAATTAGGGGTAAAAAAGCATTTTCTGTTCAATATCATCCAGAAGCTTCTCCAGGTCCCCATGATGCTTGGTATTTATTTGATGACTTTGTAAACTTGATGCGTTCTAATTAAACGAAAATTTAACTTTATAAAACTACTAACATGAGTAATATTTTGGATATAAGGTCTAGAGAGATTCTTGATTCTAGAGGAAATCCAACTGTCGAAGTTGAGGTTTTAACAGAGAATGGTTTTTTCGGAAGGGCGGCAGTTCCCAGTGGTGCTTCCACTGGAAAATATGAAGCTGTTGAGCTTAGAGATAACGATAAAGGAAGATTTCTTGGGAAGGGAGTTTTAAGAGCTTGTCAATTTATCGAGGATGAGATTAGGGAGGAATTAATCGGTGTAAACGTCTTTGATCAAATATACATCGATAAAATCATGTTAGAGTTAGATGGAACGCCCAATAAGGCGAGAATAGGAGCTAATGCCATTCTAGGCGTTTCAATGGCTGTAGCGAAAGCTGCAGCAGAGGCCGCTGGTCAACCTTTATATCGATACCTAGGTGGGGTAAATGCTCATGTTATGCCCGTTCCTATGATGAATATTCTGAATGGGGGGTCCCATGCAGATAATAATATTGACTTTCAGGAATTTATGATTATGCCAGTGGGGGCAGATAGTTTTTCTGAAGGTTTGAGAATGGGAGTCGAAATTTTCCACCATTTAAAAACAGTTTTAAAAAGTAAAGGACTTTCAACTAATGTTGGAGATGAAGGAGGATTCGCCCCAAATCTAAAATCTAATCACGAAGCTATAGAGACGGTTTTAATGGCTATTGAAAAGGCTGGATATAAGCCAGGAGAGCAAATTTTAATCGCTATGGATGCAGCTTCCTCTGAATTTTACCTTCCAGAAGAAAAGGTATATCATTTTCACCAATCTACGGGTGATAAGTTAACCTCTTCTGAAATGGTTACATTTTGGAAAGATTGGGTAAATAAATACCCTGTAATAAGTATTGAAGACGGTTTGGATGAAGACGATTGGAGCGGTTGGCAATCGTTAAATAAAACGATTGGAGATAAGGTACAATTAGTAGGCGATGACTTATTTGTAACCAACACCCAAAGGTTACAAAGAGGAATTGAAGAAAATGCTGCCAATTCTATTCTAATCAAAGTAAACCAGATTGGTTCCTTGACCGAAACAATTGACGCGGTGAATATGGCAACAAGGAATGGCTTTACAAGTGTCATCAGCCACCGTTCGGGAGAAACGGAAGATACCACTATTGCTGATATTGCAGTAGCTTTAAATGCTGGGCAGATAAAAACAGGTTCTGCTTCCAGATCGGATAGGATTGCTAAATACAATCAGTTGCTTAGAATTGAAGAAGACCTAGCTGATAATGCTGTATATCCAGGAAAAGCATTATTCGGGAAATAATCTTTAAATTAGTCTATTAATTGTCTAATTGTGTTGATCATAGTAAGCTATTGAAATAATATGATTCAAGTATTCGATTCTATTAAAAGGCTTTGGGAAGGCATCCCAGGATTTGTGAAAAACAAGTATTTTTTAACTACTTTATCCTTTGCAATCTGGATGCTTTTTTTCGACAAACACGATGTATTCACCCAGTGGAAATTAAGCAATACCGTAAGTGAATTAAAAGACAAAAAAATAGATTATTTAAGCAAAATTGAGGAGACCAAATTACAAAAGGAATTTTTGGAAAATAATTTGGAGAAAGTAGCTAGAGAACGCTATTTCCTTAAGAAATCTAATGAAGAGGTGTTTATTATAGTCAGAAAGGAAAAAAAATAGAATTATGTCAGTTTTGGTTAATAAGGATTCCAAAATTATCGTCCAAGGTTTTACAGGTAAGGAGGGGACGTTTCACGCTACCCAAATGATTGAATATGGAACTCAGGTAGTTGGGGGAGTTACTCCAGGTAAAGGGGGTCAAACGCATATCGGAAAGCCTGTTTTCAATACCGTAAAGGATGCTGTTACTGAAGCCGGTGCAGATACTTCTGTCATTTTTGTTCCCCCTGCGTTTGCCGGGGATGCCATTATGGAAGCTGCTGAAGCTGGTATTAAAGTAATCATCTGTATTACAGAAGGTATCCCAGTACAAGATATGGTGAAAGTCAAAGCCTATCTCCGGGATAAAAACTGTAGATTAATAGGCCCTAATTGCCCGGGTATCATAACCCCTGAAGAAGCTAAGTGTGGTATTATGCCTGGTTTCATACACAAAAAGGGATCTATTGGTATTGTAAGCCGATCAGGAACCCTGACCTATGAAGCTGTTGATCAAGTTACAAGGGCTGGTCTTGGACAATCTACCTGTATAGGAATTGGAGGGGATCCAATTGTTGGTACTACCACCAAAGAAGCGGTAGAATTGTTAATGAATGATTCGGAAACGGAGGGGATTATCATGATAGGAGAAATTGGTGGAGGTATGGAAGCAGAAGCGGCTGCCTACGTCAAAGAGCATGGTACCAAACCAGTGGTTGGTTTTATTGCAGGGCAAACAGCACCCAAGGGAAGGACGATGGGGCATGCTGGTGCTATCATTGGAGGAGCAGAAGACACCGCTGAGGCTAAAATGAAAATAATGGAAGCTTGTGGTATTCACGTTGTGAAATCGCCGGCTGATATAGGAAATACTATGTTAAAAGCTCTAAAACGACAATAAAAAGTAACAGACGTTTTTTCCGGTATTCGAGATTTCTCTTATACCGGTTTTTTTATGCCCAAATTGTCTTCAATCATTCGCCGATGACAGTATGACCAAAACTAACAGTAAACTATTTTATGTCCGAATACTGGCCTATAGTTCCTGGTAATTCGGTATATAGATTTTGGTAAAAAGCCATTTAATTTCTAGAATACTAGACTCTCCTGGACTTGAAATACTTAGGGTGAACTAACAAAAGGCCAAAACTTTCACAATCTTCTTTGGTCGTCTTTGCATGGTGTGCGCCATGTGCTCTTAAAATAGCTCTGGAATAGGGACTATCTAATTGCTTAAACCATTTAAACCTTCTGTGAATATAAACGTCGTGAATTAGAAAGTAAATAAGCCCATAGATAGAAATACCGATTCCTACGAAAGTAAGCCAAAAATAACCAGGTTGTGAAAGGCCAATAATATAGCATGCCGCACTGGGAATGGCAAAGACCAAAAAAAACAAATCGTTCTTTTCAAAAAATCCTTCTTTTTCGTGATGAGGTAGATGGTGATCTTCATGCCAATTCCACAACCATCCGTGCATTAGTTTTTTATGAGCCCACCAAGCGACAAATTCCATGGTTAAAATAGCTCCTAAGGTAATTAACAAATAAAATACTACTTGCATAAGGAAGAATTTATAGAATGATATTTAAAATTACAAAAAATCCAAGTTGGATAAAAAACAAGGCACTACCTGCTTTGTTTTGTTCTTTCCCAAACAATTTGAAAAAAATGAATTGGACCAATAAAGCGATCCAAAGCCAGCCCCAATAATTCTGAATAGGGACCTCGTTGTGTTCCCATCTCCAAAAATCTAATAGCGGTGCTACTGGTTCAATAAAGAAATCAATGCCAACCATGAGGACAGCTGCCAGAATAATTTTAATCCATGTTTTCTGTTGAGAGGCCCACTGATTAGTGACCATTCCTGCTGCATAGGTAATCATTACCCAATTAATACCTATCATTAGTGGAGTTTCTGCCACTTTAGGCCCTAAGCTTTTGCCGTAGGCGTACTGTCCAAATAAAAGGCCGGTGCGGACACCAAACCATTCAGCGGTCCAACCTATGATGAAAACCAAACATACAAATAGAATCAGTTGAGCATTTTTGGATGAATGATTCCAAAGTACAAGGCCCAAACTAGCTAGCAAATTAATCGGGGTCAATAGGATAAAGGGCGGCCAAATATTGGTTCCAATTCCTATTATGCCAACTGTGTAAAGGACAAGTAAAACAAAGAGAATGGTTTGAAATCTATCCACGTTATATGCTAACTTTTAGGCGTTATAAATTAATTCCTCCACTATTTTCGCAGATTGGAGACACAATGGAATTCCACCACCCGGATGTGCACTACCGCCACAAAAATAAAGATTCTTTATTTTAGAGGAGAAATTGGGATGCCTAAGAAATGCGGCCATTTTATTATTAGAACTGGTTCCATATAGTGCTCCTAAATGTGAACCGGTAAGACTTTCAATGGTAATCGGTTGCAACACCTCTTCGACTTCAATCATATTTGAGAGGTCGCAATTCAATATTCGACTGACCTTTTCAATAATGTTTTGACGAGAGCGATTAATAATTTCATCCCAATTTTGACCTTGATTATAAGGGACATTAATCATAGTAAACCAGTTTTCCGAGTTAATCGGTGCATCTTCGGGAGAGTACTTTGAACTGATGTTGATATAAACAGTGGGGTCATTACTTACTTCCCCATTTTGAAGCAATTCAAATTCCTTTTCGTAGTTTTCGCTAAACAAGATATTGTGTAGGTCTAATTCTTCAAAATGATGTCGGATGCCCCAATAAAAAATTAATGCAGAAGTTGATTTTTCTTGGTTTAAAAATACCTTTGGATGCCACTTTTTAGGAAGTAGTTTTTCGTAAGTAAAGAAGACATCCATATTACTAACCACCTGATCAAACTCCATTTTTTCCCCATTCACCTGTAGTCCAGCTACTTGGTTATCTTTTAAAACTATCTTTTCTACATTGGCACCTAAATGGAAAGTAACACCTAAATCAATAGCCAGCTGAGTAACTGCTTTAGTGATAGCGATCATTCCGCCTCGGGGATAAAAGGCCCCAATTTCATATTCTAAATGGGGGATGATGGTCAGGAGACCCGGAGCTTTGTAGGGGTTGGACCCATTATAAGTTGCATATCTATTGAGTAATTGGGTCATTTTGGGGTCCTTTACCATTCGCTTGTTTACCTGATTCATAGTGGTAAACAAGTCAAATTGTGGGATTTTAAGTAGCGCTTTTATCACCCTTGTATCCCACCAAGTTTTCCATCGATGTAATGATTTTTCTAAAAAAATCTTTCCGGTAAGTTCATATTTAGACGCGCTGTCTTCTAAGGATTGAAGAACTCTTTCTGCCGGTACCCCCAAAACGCTTTCTACCTCTTTGGCAAATAGAGCCTTATCAGCACTAGCTTGCAGACGGGTTCCGTCTTCCCAGAAGTAGTTACATATATTCGGCAATCGCTCGTATTGGAAATAATCTTTCGGATTTTTGCCAGCCAAGTGAAAAAGTTCATCTATATATTGAGGCATAGTAAATAGGGAGGGACCCCTATCAAATCGATAATCTCCAAGTTGAAATGCTGATAATTTTCCTCCAGTTTGGTTATTTTTTTCGAAAACAGTTACTGATTCACCCTTAGCTGCTAACCTGACCGCGGTGGCTAAGCCTCCGATACCAGCACCGATTATCCCTGTTTTCATTTTTCTTTTTGATGAGAAACAAGACTTTCGATCTTCTGTTCGGAGTAGTGGTTAATTTTTGGCTAGCTCTTGCTCATATATGGGCAATTCAATGGTGAAAGTGGTTCCAACTCCCTCTTTGGTGGTAAAATATATTTGGCCCTCAACCGCAGTGATAATACTCTTACATATCGCGAGTCCCAAACCGCTTCCAGAACTTTTAGTAGTGAAATTTGGGACAAAGACCATCTCTTGGATATCAGGAGGTATCCCCGTGCCATTATCGGTAATTTTAATATAGGCTTTTGATTTGGCAGTAGACAATTCAATAGTAATTTTGCCTTGTCCAGTTACCGGAATAGCTTGAATGGCATTCGTGACCAAATTTTGTAACACCCTAATTAATTGACCTTTATCTGCATTAACGTAAACAGGAGTTGAGGGTAAATTTAATTGGAAGGAAATAGCTGATGAAGTCCCATTTACATGCAATTCATAGATGGACTGTACGCAGGCATTCAATTCAAATACCTGCATGACTGCCTTAGGCATGGAAGCGAAATTCGAAAATTCAGTAGCGATCTTGGTCAGCCCTTCAATTTGTTCTACCATGGTTTGAGAAACCTTTTTAATCTGGTTTTCAATATCGTGAGGGTGGGCTTGAAATGCCCGCTGAAGATGCTGAATACTCAATTTCATTGGGGTCAGCGGATTTTTAATTTCATGAGCCACCTGTTTGGCCATTTGCCGCCAGGCGCCTTCTCTTTCCGATTGCTTAAGTTCTTTGGTCTTTTCATCCAATTCGAAAATCATCTCATTATACCTATTTACCAAAACCCCAATCTCATCTTTTTTGCTCCATTGCAAGGGTTCATTTTTTTCATCTAGTTTAATGGTTTGCAACCTATTGGCAATACGCGTTATCGGAAGGGTGATGGTTTGAGAAAGTAAGATTACCACCCCCACGGCCAAGAGTAAAAAGAGAACATAAAAGGAGAGTAGCGTTCCAAAAAAATCATAGAAATCTTCACTCAAACCGGTTTTACCCGAGAAATAGGCGATTCCTAAATAACCCAGATTAGTTTGGTTTTTGGCAATGGGAAGGTAAGCTTCTTGGTAAAATAGGGTTCCAGTTTTACTGGAAATAATAATAGGATCTTTTCCTAGGTTATTCAGATAGTAATAGGCAGCACTAGGTATTTTAGGAACTTTAATACCTTCGGTAAAAAGAATATTATTGGAGGCATAAGCCAACATCCCATTGGGGTTCCACCAAGTTAAATCAATTTGGTATTTGGTTTCTGTGTTTTCTAAAAAGGACTCTATTGATGAAGATGGTATGTCCTGATTTGGAGCAGGTAAATTTTCCCATTCCTTTTTAACCGTAGATACCAAATCATTAAGTTTTTTACTTTCATCTTCTTGAAAGGCTCGGTTAAAGAAGGAAATGGTGTACCAACCGAATACCAAAAAACTGATGAGAATAAGTCCCCCGAAAGCCAATTGAAGTCGATTACTCAAGGTAGGCTTACTGAAAATTGGTCGATCTGGATTTAAAGGAATGGCTTCTACCCAGGAGTTGATGGCGGAAAAAACCAATAGAATGAGGGTTAACAAAATGAAAAAAAAGGAAAATATAGCAAAACCTTGTTGATACCCTTTTAGTGTTTGGCCAATGACGATAGTAGTTCCATCAGCTGTGCGATACAATAAATCAGCTCGTTGACTGTTAATCACCCTTTGAAAGGAATTAGGTGCGAGCTCTCCAGCTTCGATAAGTAGTTGTTGCGGAGGGGCGCCTTGGATGAAAATATTACTGTTACCCATAGCCATGGCGAAATCGTACTTACGCATGTCCTTCCATACGTCTAGTAAGCTGTTTTGGAGCAATGTTGGATAGACACTTTTTGGTGTATTAATATTCGGAATTAAAAGTAGATTGTTGCCAATTTGGTAAGATAAAGGGTGGGTTTGTTGATCATTTCTTTGCAAAGTAGGCTGATCCGTAGTCGATGTTTGTTCTTCTAATAGGAATTGAAAATTATTAGATAAAATGGGAAACGTCAACCAAAGACTGTCTGCGGTTAATTGGTTTTGAGAAGGAGATGTTACCCATTGCTCAGTCAATTGCTTTAACTCTTCCTCTAATTCTGGTATAGGCTTACCCGCCAACGTTTCCGCAATCTGTTGACCAGTCTGGAGACTTTTCTCAATATTGTATTTCACCAAGAAAAATGAGGGGAAAGCCGAGAAAAAGATCAACCAAATGGACAGCCAGGACAAGGACCGAATAGACGTATCAGCGAATAAGTCAAAAAGGGATAAATAAGTCAATAAAATAAGTAACAGCGGGAGAGGACCTATTCCTAAATTTAAAAGTGAGTAGAAGGGAAGGACCAATAAAATGACCCCGGCCAAAATGGGTAACCTCTGGTTACTTGCCAGACCTAGTTGGATAACCGCCAGCATCATTCTATGAGTAAATAGATAAAGGCCAAATAAAAGGAAGAGAATGGTGGCAATAGTAGCAGCGGCTTCTAACTCAAATCGGAAAAGGTTATTTAATGAAAAAGAAGTATTGGTTTCTAAAATAAGCGTTTTAATCAGCAGGGTATAGGCTAAAAAGACAGCAGCAATTATAAAGTAGGCACCTCCGGTAAAAATCAGGCGCTGGGGGCTTTTTTTGATGGCCAAAGTAATATTTCTGAAATTTCTGTGAAAAAAAATCATTAGCCAAAACCCCAACATGCTGTCAAACAGCTTGATAATGGAATCAAAAGGTAGAAAAGTGGAAGTCTGTAATACAACTTTGCTGAAAAGGTGGGAGAATGCTTCCCGCAAAAAGGGGTGTGACAAAACAAATATTTGGCCCATAACCCAGAGTCCTCCCCAAAGTGGATGAAACCTTTGAGCAGCATAATTGCCGATTTTATTGTGTATTCCAATCCAACCAATGAGGGTAAACAAAAGGAGAAGTCCCGTTACCCAAACAGGTGTTATTGGAGTTAATTTTTCTGAAGTTTCTTGGATATAACCTAATGGTTTTACAAGTTGGTTTCCACCTATTGGATAGTCAGAAGGGTTGAGACCTATTTGTATGCCTTTGTATTCTGAATGGAGATAATCTCCTTGTACTGGATATAATCTTTGAAGATTTATAGCACTAACAATAGTGCTTGGGATGGAAGTGCCTTGAAGAGATCTGCTTTTTAAAATCCACGTACCCGTTTTATTTTTTATCAATATTTCAGCCTCTTCCTCCACATCCAAAAGCATCTCCTGTTCTGGAATCCAAGTGTTGGCACTCCACAAAACCAATTCATTATTTCTAATAAAAAACAATTCATAGGGTTTATTAGCAATACCCTGTAAAGCAGGAAAAAAGGCTAAAGATTCCGATGGACTAGAGAAACCTTTTGAAACAATTTTTTCAATCAAAGGGAGGTTGGTCTGCAAAAAGTTTTCTACCTCTTTATTCTGATTCTGATATTCCTTTTGAATGTGTTCGGCAATAGTAGAAAAATATCGGTGGTCTTTTTGCCCTAGATATTGTATATAAAGGAGACTTCCTCCCAATACAAATAGAACAAGATTAAGAATACCCCTTATTTTTTTCATATATGATAAATTAATGCAATATAATAAAGGTTGCCTTTTTTATACTAATTTTGAGGGGTTTGCCGTCGGTGGTACTATCGCGGTACTGTATTTTATACAGTGACGAGGAAAGTCCGGACAACGCAGAGCACCACGCCATTTAACGAATGGGGCTGTTGAAAGACAGTACAGAAAGTGTCACAGAAAGCTATACCGCCGGATTAGTTTTCGGTAAGGGTGAAAATGTGCGGTAAGAGCGCACATCATCGTTTGGTAACAAATGGTGAGGATAAACCTCGTGGGTTGAAATGCCATGTACATCCCAAATCCATTATGGAGCCAGGTTGCTCGCTTGGTTGGCAACAGTTGGGAGGGGTAGGCAGATAGATCTTGTTAGTGATGACAAGACTAGATAAATGATAGTAGCTACTTTCGAGTAGAACAGAATCCGGCTTATAAACCGGCGGCAAACTTTCAAAAGATTCTCCAAAACTGAGCTACTAAAAAAGTGACTGCCAACCCTAATAAAATGGGGTATAACGTAGCTATGGTTGTCCATTTTACACTATTGGTTTCTTTGTAAATAGTGTAAATAGTAGTACTACAAGGGTTGTGCAGCAAACTAAACAACATCAAATTGACCGCAGTAAGTAATGTCCAGCCTCCTTCTCTTAAAATTGCTCCAGTT
Source organism: uncultured Saprospirales bacterium (assembly GCA_937926355.1). Lineage (GTDB taxonomy): Bacteria > Bacteroidota > Bacteroidia > Chitinophagales > Saprospiraceae > CALAZP01. Next base: position 37,586 of record CALAZP010000323.1, on the reverse strand, counting down.
GCACTGGCAGAATCCAATTCAAAAAGAACACCTTGACCAACCCCTGCATCAATTCCGGTTACCAATACAGTTAACATCAAAACGGTTGGAATGACAATTTCATTAGCGGGAATCGCTACAATATAAGCCAATAGAATAACCCCATTCAATCCAATTAAAAATCCAAAATCGTCAAAAAATTGAATGAGGTGAAAAGCAATACTCAAATTGTTTATTTCAATATTCGATATTAACCAAATCACTGCTCCAGCTGGTGCCGCAAAAACTACAGCTCTCCACAAAACAATTAGCGTTCGGTCTATTAAGGACGTATAGATGGTCTTCCAAAATCTTGGAGGTCGATAGGGAGGAAGTTCTAAGTTAAAGGTGGAAACCTCCCCCTTAAGAACCGTTTTGGATAGTAACCAGGAGGAAGCAAACATAAAAAACATTCCCAATACTGCGATTCCAATGACTGCTAATAAGGCTGTCAAACTGGAAAAGAGAGGAGGGACTACCGCTCCAATAAATATGGTAGCTATTAAAATTTGGGTAGGCCATCTTCCATTACATAGCGAAAAATTATTCGTGATAATAGCAATAAGTCTCTCTCTTGGACTATCAATAATTCGAGTGGCAACTACCCCTGCTGCATTACATCCAAAACCCATACTCATCGTCAATGCTTGTTTGCCATGTGCACCGGCCTTTTTAAACAAATGATCCAAGTTAAATGCGACTCGAGGCAAGTATCCAAAGTCTTCCAATAAGGTAAATAATGGAAAAAAAATAGCCATAGGCGGTAACATCACGGCGACTACCCACGCAACAGCTAAATACACGCCATCAATTAAAAATCCATCTAACCAAAATGGAAGACCTATGACCTCGGAGCCTTGTTTGAGGATGGGATGAACCGTATCCAATAATAGGTGTCCCAACAAAGCCGAGGGGTAATTAGCTCCGATAATAGTTAACCAGAGGGTCAATCCCAGGAGAATAAACATAATGGGGAATCCCCATATTTTGCTGGTAACAATGGCATCTATTTTTTGATCTAATCTATTTGTTGTTTTACCATTTTTTAATCGAACCGAATCATTGACAATTTGAGCAGCATCTGCATAAATTCCCTCCGTAAGGTGGTCGTGGAAATCATCCCCAATTTGCCACCTTAATTCTTTAGACAATTGTATGATGTGGTTTATATTTTTCTTATCCATGATGGAAAATTTTAGCTAAAAACACCGGTTTTGAGCGCTTGAATGATTTGAGGATCTCCTTCTAATAATCTGAATGCCAACCAACGACTATTGGGAACCCCGGGAAACTCTTTCTTGATTTCTTTGGAAAGGCGGTTAACTGCTTTCTCGATATTTGGCGGCACTCTTTTTATCTTATGTGGTTGGACTTGAGTCTGCCCATTAGCCATTTCACTGATGGCTTGCAAAAGCTCTGGAATACCCCTTTTATATCGGGCACTTGTGGGTATAACAGGTATGCCCAGGTCTTTACTCAAAGTTCGAACATCAATTTCAATTTCATTTCTTTCAGCCTCATCCATTAGATTCAAGCACAAAATGGCATTTTGGGTAATTTCTAAAATTTGCAACACCAGATTTAAATTTCGTTCTAATCTATTGGCATCTACTACAATGATAGTAATAGTAGGTTGTCCAAATAATATGAAATCACGGGCGATTTCTTCATCTTCGGAAGTAGATAATAAAGAATAGGTACCAGGTAAATCAACCAGCTTATATTTTTGACCTCTATATGAAAAGGCACCTTCTGCCTTGGCCACCGTTTTCCCTGGCCAGTTTCCCGTGTGCTGTCTCAATCCAGTAAGTGCATTGAAAACGGTACTCTTACCAGTATTGGGATTACCTGCTAACGCGATAACAAAATCTGCCTGATCGGCATCAACGCCCATTTTTTTTAATCCCTCTGAAGTATAGTGAGGACAAGTTTCACATGTTGTAGTCATCCCAGTTTTCATGATTCAATTTTTTCAATGAGTATTTTATCGGCTTGTTCTTTTCTCAAAGCAATAGAGGTGCCTTTAATGGCATAGGCATTTGGATCTCCTAGTGGATTCACGAGGTCAAGATCCACCATAGCCCCCTTAACAAAGCCAAGATCAAGTAATCGTCTTCGATTTTCGCCCCGAATTTCTTTAGAAAAGCCAATGATTTTGCCTTTTTCAGATTTTTGGAGGCTGGAGAGTCGAGCAATATCTTGTTGGGTATCTCCCTCGGCAGAGAGAAGGGTAATCGTTAAATTAGCTGCTACTACTGGAGCCAACTTAAATATTTCCCCTTCAGATTCGAAAACTACCCTAGTTGGATTACTTTCAATGACTCTTATTAAGGATCCGATATGGATATTTTCAGCTAAAATTTGTTTGTAAATCACCTCCGGTTCATCTTCTATATGAGTTATATGGCCAACGGTACCTATAGGAAGAAGGTGTAATTCAGTCCCTAATATTTCCGCAATTTGTCCGCTTCGCGTAGGAATAGGGTCTCCATGTGGATCAAATTGAGGGTGACCAAGTTGATCAGCTAAAAGATCCGCCTCTTCATGACTTAAATGATGTTCCATGGAATCAGCCATTTCATGCCATTCTGTTTTATGAAAACCCGTTTTTTCAGCCAGGTATTTTTCATACAAACGATGGACTCTGACAATTCTTAGGGCATATTCTCTGCCCGATTCGGTTAATTTAATAGCGTTGAGGTCATTGGAAATTAAATGTTTAATTCCCATTACATTGAGCGCTTCCAAAAGTTTGTGGTTAGAATAATTCAATACTTGAATTAAAGTCTTCATATCAACTTTTTGACTGGAGGTTTCAAAGTGATATAATTGTTTGAGGATATCCTCAATTATAATTTTTTCATTGATTCGAGATTGTTTTTTCAATTGCCAAAACCAACCTTTATTGGGCTGAAAAAACCACCAGAGAACGCCAATTAAAATGAGAAAAATAGATAAAGCCCATAGAGGATTATATTCCATCACTGTAATATTTGAATCAATAAATTTTGTGCAACGGCATTGGAAATAGTGAGCGATTTGTCCTCAAATGAAATCATCAGGGATTGATCAAAAGGTTCAATAGCACCTACCGTTATTGGAATACCAATGTGTAATCCATTCTTATTGAGATATTTTAAAAATACATCTGAAGAATCTTTTACTTGAACCAAAATACCTCTCGTTCCTTTTGGAACCTCCAATATATTGAAACTAATCACTGGAGTTAGATTACCTTCACTATCTGGTATGGGATCTCCATGTGGATCATGAGTAGGAAAACCCAGAAATGCATCTAATTCCTGTATGAGCTTATTAGATTTAATATGTTCCAATTGTTCAGCAACTTCATGCACTTCATCCCATTTAAAATTGAGTTTTTCTACAAGGAAAACCTCCCATAACCTGTGCTTTCTCACTACTGAAGTGGCTGTTTTCCTCCCTTGTTTGGTTAAAGTTACCCCTTGGTATTTAACATAATGTGCTAGTTTTTTATCTGCTAACTTTTTGACCATATCCGTGACAGAAGAAGCCTTGGATTCTATTTTCTCTGCTATCGCATTTGTGCTTACCGCTTCCTTTCCTTCTTGCCCCAGATGAAAAATGGTCTTTAAATAATTCTCTTCAGTTAAGGTCACCATAACTCTTATTTGATATAAATCTAAATTAATTAATTAAATATACTAAAAATAAGTTTAGACTTATCTAAAAATTATCCTCAAAAATAAAAAAGGGGATGACCATTTGGCACATCCCCTTTTAATTTAGCTCCTGGTTACTTAGACCAGCAACAAAACTATGGTCAACACAGCTCCTGCAACTGCAAAGTACATTCCCTTTTTAAAAGCTGGGGCACTAGGCTTAAACATAAAAAATGCAGAAACGGAAAAAACATCAAAGAAACTCCAAAAAATATAGCCAACCAAAATAAAGGGTTGGCCGCTGTCATCTTATGAAGTTTGTTCATTTTTTCGAAAAACATAGGGTGACGGTGCTGTATGTAATTGGCTTCTCCTGTATTTTGATCGTAGTACCCTCCATTAAAAAGGATTCTATTTTCTTCGGTTTTTTCAATATTGATTCTCATTCCCAATGCTGGACCTAATTCTTCTTCAGTAAGTCCCGTTTCAATAACTTTTTCCACCGGGTAATCATACTTTAAAAAATCTGTATTTCTAAAAGTCAAAACAATACCGCTAAGGGCATAAATAAACATGATTCCAGCTAAGAAATACCCCAGGTATCTATGAAATTCTCTAAAGGTATCCTGTGATTTTTTTTTCATTAAAGTTGGCTTATATAATTTAGAATTCAGAGGCTCCAAAATCAAATAATAGCGTGAAGCGCAAGGTATTATCCAAAGGATTTCTTTGATTGGTTGTGGGAATTAAATAGGAAAAATTGAGCCCAAAAACATTGTACTTCAGACCCATTCCAACAGTAAAGAATTTTCGATTCCCTTTCTGAAGGTGTTCGTGAAAATATCCAGCTCTGATGGCAAACTGCTTATCGTACCAATATTCCATGCCAATGGAATAGTATAATTCTCTCAGTTCCTCACTAAAACCTTCAGGGGCGTCTCCAAACGACCTGAATATTCCTTGGATAGGGGAGTAGTTTTTATAATCGGGGATTCCATCACCGTCTGTATCACAATCTGGCCCTTGACAAGGGGTTGGTACCATTAATTTATTTACATCCACTGCAAATGTTAGCCGGTTATAGGGATTCGGGTCCAAATCCCAAGCCAAACCCAATCCTAGGTTAGTGGGTAAAAAGTCTTTTACCGTACTTCTAGTATAAGTAATTTTGGAACCTATATTGGTCATAGCCAAACCTACGGTCAAATTGGAGGTAGAATTAGATAGCTCAATAGGGGTTTTGTAGGTAAATGCAATATCTGCGGCCCCGGCGATTCCTACTTCAATGGTCTCGCCACCTGGTAAATTTTGCCCCGCCGCTAGGTTGGAGTATATAAATTTACCCGTAACAGAGGCTGAAAAATTGTCTGCTAACTTTCTGGAATAAGCAAGGGCAATTTCGAATTCATTAGGCCTCCCTTCTCTGAGTGGTTCCCCATTAACATCGGTAAATTGGATGCTGCCAAGAGAGAAATACCTCAACCCATAACCAATGGTCTGAAATTCATCTAGTTTATTGTAACCTGTTAAATAGGCTAAATATACGTCGTTTAATCCCAGTGCTCGCAGCCATGGCGTATAAGTAGTGGCAACTGACATATCGGTTTCGGCAAACACTAATTTGGAAGCGTTAAAGTGCATGGCATTAGGATCAGCAGAGGTAGCAATACCTGCATCACCCATAGCTCCTGCTCTTGCATCGGAAACAATTCTTAAAAAAGGAACTGCTGTTACTATGGTATTGGTACAAGGTGTCCCATCTAAATTTACCAATCTTCCACTTTGATCGAATGTACATTGAGCTTGTATATTGCTGCCGAAACCTATAATAGCCAACAGGGTAAATAAAAGCTCTCTTTGTAGTTTTTTCATCATACTCTTGTTCATGATATTAAGGCTAAACGAACTTAACCGGTTTTTATTGGATTTCTAATTATTATTTAAGTAAAACTAATTTTTTGAGGGGACTTTCCCCTAAAATTATTTGGCCGTCAGAGGTGTTTTTTGAAATTCTAACCGAATATAGGTAAATGCCTTTTCCCAAAGCAACCCCATTTTCGCCTCTTCCATCCCACTGAATACACGATTCTCTTCCCCCATTGTCAAGGGTATACAAACCTCGTTCCAATTTTTTTACCAGCTGACCATTCATAGTATAAATATGGATATCCACTTCCACAGGACCTGCCTGGGAATTCAGGTCAAAGGAAAAGCAGGTCTCATCAATAAATGGATTGGGGTAGTTGGAAAGTTGATCTATGAGTACCCCCTCTTTTTGGATAACCACAAAAGAGGTATTGCCTACTCCCAAATTATTAGCCACATCCCAAGCTTTTACTTTTATAGTGTGTAAACCCTCTTCCAAATCGCTAAGCGGGAATCTTATCCAGCCACTTGTATAATCATCGAGCTCTGCTTCATAAAAATCATTCAAAAGAATACTTTTTCGGTCATTGTCATCCAAAATAGCCTCTAAATCATGGCCTATACTATTGCCAGCAACATTTATGCCATTTTCATCTGTGAGTTGTACTAGTAGTAGAGGGTTTGAACCGGTTTTATCCCCCGATTGAAAATTAGTAGTGTTTAGGTAAACAGATACTTCAGGACCTGTATTATCGGTTAACGCTTCCAAATCAGCCGAACCAATAGACAATGCATTATAATATCCACTAGCATCTATAACTCCTTCATTAGACTGTGCATAATAGCTAATTTTGCCAGGTCCCACCTCATAATTGATATCTTTCGGCATAACAAAAGTGACCGAAAATTCTCCATTTTCTACAGAGGCCCTTCCTTTAAATAAGCGGTTATTTTGTAAAGAATATTCAAAAGGGTAGGAGGTGTCATCCTGTCCTAAGGTGGTCAGTTGTACGGGTTTGTCAAAAACTAAAGGAAATATTTCTCCGTTGAAGTCTCCCATAATGTCTCCATTGCCATATCCGACATATCCAGTCAAGGTAATCTTTTGCAGTGCTTTAAGCGTATCGGGTTGAGAGGGGTCTGGAATATGTTCATTAATGGTTTCAGTATAGACCTGTAATTCTGGAATCGCTAGTTTTTGGGCTGGATCTCCGATTAAGGCAAACTTTCTGCTATTTAAAATAATGCTGGAAGAGGTAAAACTGTTTTTTGCAATTTTCATAGCTTCTCCTATCGACCTTACTTTTCCTTGGTTCCTTTCAAAAAGAGACTGCATCGCTTTTTCAGTTAAATCCGCATTTTGCTGGGCGTAAACTGCTCTTACGGTGGTTAGTAGCCCAATGGCTCCTCCCACTGGATTCAATAGGGCTACTTCCCCTGCACTCTTGATGGAGGGTTCATCATAAGCCGTAAAGGAACAGGTAGCTGTAACTATTAGTGGAAGTCTATTGAGGTTGTTCCAGGATAATAAATCACTGATTTCAAGTATGCGTTCCTGCGCCAAACCATTAATTCCACCATGACCCAAATAAGTTAGGGTTAGCATACCTTGAAAAATCGATTGCTCAATGGCAGTTGTAACTTCTGGATACCTCTGCTCCCCGGGCGTAGAAATCTGTTTGAATGCGTCCAAGTAGATTTTCTCGATATTTAATTGAGGAAACTGCTCGCCAATCTGGTCTGCGATTTGATCCGCATCTCTGGTATGCAGCATATTGTCTTCATCGTCGGCGACAAATAATAGTCGGTTCCTCCAATTGCCCAGATGTGAAGGCTGGGTATCATAATTGATTAGTTTGTCCACCACTGCCTTTGCCTCCGACAGGTTGCTAACTGGCAATCTGCCGACCGCTACCTCTAATTTTCCCATCAATGGGTCGGCTCCTTCGGAAAAAAGGATACCATAAAAATCATCACTGGGAAAGGCATTAATGGGGTTGAGCGATTCAGTTTCGTAAACCGGTATGAGATTATTTCCCAACTCATATCTATTTCTGTGATCAAATGAACCATCTCCAAACAAAAGAACGTATTTCAAATCATCCGACCTGGTTTTTACCAACCTTATAAAGGACCTGATTGCGGAAGGGTCGGGTCTGCCGCCCCCAAATTCGTGGAAAATTTGAGAAACCTCAACGATTTCAGTGATATACCCATCGTGATTGCGGCGGTGCTGAGCTAATTTTTCAGCTGGTTCTTCAAGGATTTCTGGATAAATGATTAACAATTCCGCATCTTGGATCCCATGTAAATTTTGTGGTTCGATAATACCTATCGGTAAAGGGGAGGGAAAAGAACCTTGAGGATCGAAAGTTAAGAAGGAGGGGTAAGTCCCTGGGTCGGGTACCGTCACCCATCCAGTATTCCCAATTATTTCACTCTGAATTTCATGGACCTTACCCATGGTATCAATGGCCCATACTTTTGCCGAAGGCGTAAAATTATCTATTTCAAAAGTGGCATAGGCTGAATGAATGGCAGCTAAGGTCCTAAATTGAGTGCCTCCTTCTCGGATTTGCAGGTGTTTGCGGACTTGAAGGTTGAGGTAATCTAACCAGCCTTCGCTACCCTCCCCAGCTTGAGGATAATGGATAGTAAACGACAAAGGTGCACTCGGTTGAAGAGATATAGGAGTTTGCAGGGTAGTTCGATGGGCAAAAGCCACCTCGGTATCCCGATTTCCAGTTAGTGCCGTTACTCTGCTAGCTAGCGGGCTTTTCAAGGTTTGATTTTGGTAAGAAACTTCAAAAAAAGAATTTTGGCCAGCTCTGAGTGCCATGGTCACTCTTAAAATGGCATCTTCCTTGTAATCAATTCCCTGTTGGTCAAAAAGATTTGGTAATTCAACCGTTCGAGCTACTTTTAGCCACTGGTTATACCAATATTGCCCCGATCCTTGTTTGAGGCGGGTCCACTCATGGAGTAAGTTTCTTTGGTCTTCATGGTACACCAACAACTCATCGTAATAAGAAAAAGTGTCCCCTGTACTGCTCACAGAAGGTAGGGTTTCAATGGAGGGACTCGAACCGATATTAAGTCGGATATAAGCATAGTTGTAATCCGAATAGGTATTTTTTTCGTGTAAAAGGAGGTTAGTTTGGTTGGGCTCGATATAGATTCTGTCTGGTCCTTCTAAAAAGACCAAAAGGTAATCCCCTTCGTCCATAGAACCGTCTTCCATGCCAATGGGTAGGTAATTTTTTTGAACGAGGTCGTCTGGGTTAAAAGCTATAAAATCAGGAGAAAGAATTCCGCCTGGGTTAGAGAAAATTTCGATTTCACCACTAGATAAATCCGCAGGGTCAATGTTCATTTCATTAACCAAGAAATTATAGCTTATTTTGTAGATGCCCTCTTCAGAAATAGCCATTTGGTACACTTTGCCTTGGCTAAGGGATGAAACTGGAAGGTAACTACCTTGACTTAAGCTGAAATCAGGTAATATAAAGAGGCAAACTAAAAATAAAACAACGACCTTCATATTGTGTTGGTTATAACCATAAGCATTTAGGTAAACCGGTGAAAAAAATTTTTATTGCTCAGTTGGTGTTTTTGTTGGGTGGTGTCGGAAAAATTCTTGCACAAGATGCAGTTTTTTCGCAATTTACCACAGCTGCGGTTCACCTGAATCCAGCATTCACTGGTTTGTCTCCTTCCACAAAAATAAGCTTTATTTATCGATACAGTTTGCCGCTTTGGCCAAATGCTTTCGTTACTTCTGGTGTTAGCGTCGAGAAGGCATTTCGGGATTATAACAGCGGAATAGGTTGGACCATCACCAAAGACGAATCAGGTGATGGAATTTTCTCTGATACCAGAAGCCGGTTATCTTATAGCTATGAGGTGATGATCAATACTGATTCACGTTTTAGACTGGGAATAGATGTCGGGTTGATTAATCACAGAATCAATTGGAGTAGGTTGATTTTTGAAGATCAAATCGATCCATTAAATGGTCCGTATGGCTCCGCAAGTATTGAAGATCTGCCCCAGTGGAATAATAAAACAGCATTGGATGTAGGAGCTGGTCTATTGTTTGCTCATCCACTTTGGTATGCAGGACTTTCTATTAGGCACTTAAATAGACCTGAATTGACTTTCTTACATCAAAATCTGGGGACCAGATCCAATATAGCTGCAGGGTGGCCTGCTCGAATTACTTTCAATGTGGGAACAGAAATTCCTTTTACTTTATACAATATTGGTTCCAGACCGGCGTTTATATCCCCGAATCTGATGATGATCAGACAAGGTCCATTCCAGCAAGTGACTGGAGGAGCCTATATAGGAATGAGTTCGGTGTTCGGTGGGGTGTGGTACAAAACGGCTGTGCGCAATACAGATGCCTTAGTAGGAATGGTGGGATACAAACATGGAATTTTTAAGTTTGCCTACAGTTTTGATTGGTTGGTTTCCGATTTGTCTAATAGTCGAAATGGTGGGTCACACGAATTTTCGGTGATTTTAAACTTTTCGGAGAGTTCTTCCTTTAAAAACAGAAGTTCTGCTTTAGACATCAATAACTGCTTAAAACTGTATAGTTTTTAAATATATTTGCAAACCAATTAACTAAACATAAAGAATGAAAAATATTTTCAATTTTGTCCTGCTGATTGCTGTGGTTTTCGCCGTTGCAGCATGTGGTAGTAACAAAGAAGCTTCTTCTTCCACTGGTTGGAAATACAATGATGAAAAGTGGGGTGGTTTTGAAAAAATTGAGGACAATGGTCAGATTACTGGTCCTAACTTAGTTTTGATCGAGGGAGGTACTTTTACCATGGGGGTAACCACTCAAGATGTGACTTTCGATTGGAATAATATTCCCAGAAGGGTTACCGTATCTTCCTTTTATATGGATGAAACGGAGGTTTCTAATTTGGATTACCGAGAATACCTGTACTGGGTAGAGCGAGTTTGGGGAGAATCTTATCCTGAAGTTTATAATAATGCCTATCCAGATGTGAATGTTTGGAGAGAAGAATTGTCCTATAACGAACCTTTGGTAGAAAGTTATTTTACCCATCCTTCTTACGATGAGTACCCTGTTGTGGGGGTCTCTTGGGTGCAAGCTAACGAGTATGCCAAGTGGAGAACGGACCGAGTAAATGAGATGTTGTTGATTCAAAAGGGGATACTCAACCCCAATATGGAGCAAAAAGACGAGGATAACTTTAACACAGAGTCCTATTTAGCGGGTCAATATCAAGGGGACGTTCGTAAAAATTTAAAGGATTTGGGTACAGGTGGAGAGCGTCCAGTTCGTTTTTCAGATGGGATATTACTACCTGATTATAGGTTGCCGACAGAGGCTGAGTGGGAATACGCCGCTTTAGCTTTGAAGGGAAATCAAGTCAACGAGAAAGATGAGTTAATTAGCGATAGACGATTCTACCCTTGGGATGGATATACGGTGAGGTACCAGAAAAGAGATAAAAGCCAAGGGATGTTGTTGGCCAATTTTAAAAGGTCAGGAGGGGATTATATGGGTATGGCTGGTAGATTAAACGACAACGCCGCTACTACTGCTCCAGTTAGATCATTTTTACCTAATGATTTTGGGTTATACAATATGGCGGGAAATGTTAACGAATGGGTTTTAGACCTATATCGACCTTTGACTACATCTACCATTAGAGATTCGGAAACTCAGGATTTAAATCCATTTAGAGGAAATAGATTCTCTAAGTTGGAAGTAGATGAGGATGGCAATCCAGTTGAAAAGGATAGTTTGGGTAGATTGAGATACACGTATATTGAGGATGATGAGATTGGACAGAGAGAAAATTACAGATCTGGAAGTGTCTTTGATTATCTCGATGGAGATGAAGAATCTAGAGTGCAATATGAATATGGCAAACACACTTTGGTTAGCAACAAATCTAGGGTGTATAAAGGAGGTTCGTGGGCCGATAGGGCTTATTGGTTATCTCCGGGAGCCAGAAGATATAAAGATGAGAATGCTGCAGACCGAACTATTGGGTTCAGGTGCGCCATGATTCGAACAGGGGCTCCAGCGGGAAATGATGGGGATGGAGGAAATCAATTTAAATCCACCTCCAAAAGAAGTTCAAGAAGGTATTAATTGGTGATGCTTCCGCAAAACTTATATCCCCTTTTTTTAAAAAGTAGATCAGTCACCATTGACTCTCGAAAAATTAAAAAAGGGGATATTTTTTTTGCCTTAAAAGGAGGGCGAACCGATGGCAATCAATTTGCCGTACAAGCGATCCAAAATGGCGCCATCGCTGCTGTTGTAGATGATCCTCAGTTAAAGGAAACTCCCGGGTGTATATATGTCCGGGATACCCTGGTTGGTCTTCAAAGTTTAGCGAGATTTCATCGCGCACAAATTACTATTCCCGTGATTGGTTTGACCGGCTCCAACGGCAAAACCACTACTAAAAAATTAATCCACCACTTATTATCTTCGAAATATCAAGCTTATTGTACTCCCGGTAACTACAACAACCATATAGGAGTGCCCCTTTCGGTTTTGAGTATTCCCGAACATACAGAAATTGCTGTAATTGAGATGGGAGCCAACCACCAAAAAGAAATCGCTTTTCTATCCGAAATTTGTCAGCCTACCCATGGCTTAATTACCAATATTGGGAAAGCCCATTTAGAGGGATTTGGAGGAATTGAAGGGGTTAAAATAGGAAAGGGGGAGTTATACGATTATTTAGCTAGCCACAATGGAGTTGTTTTCTACAATGAAGAAGAGCAATTTTTGCCCGAAATGGCTCAAAAAATTCCAAAAAGGGTACCTTATTCAAGTAAAGGGTTTGTAACCCTATCCAATGAAGACATACAATTTACAAATCTTAAGTTTGAACCTTCCATTTCATTTGATCTTTATCATTTGGGTACTCATCAGCGACAGCCTATCGAAGCAACTTTATTTGGCCCTTATAACTTTGCAAATATTGTCTCTGCTATAACGGTGGCCTCTTATTTTGATGTTAATTTGAAGGCCATTGGATTGGCACTTAGAAGTTTTCAGCCGGAATCGAATAGGAGTGAACAGGTGTTATGGAGGGATAATACCGTTCTTATGGATGCCTATAATGCCAACCCTAATAGTATGAAATCAGCTATAGATTCTTTCGTCAAAATGAAAAGTAGGCAAAAGCAAATGATGATCATAGGGGAAATGTATGAGCTCGGGGAGTATTCCGAAATGGAGCACCGGGAAATAGTAAAAATGTGTAAGGCACATTCTGGAATCGAGGTGATCTTTATAGGTGAAGGTTATAAGAAATTTGTCGATGAATATCAACTTAACTGGTTTCCCAATGCTACAGCTCTGCGCTTAGAGTGGCAGGCACATCCACCAAGTGATCGCTACCTCCTATTGAAAGGTTCGAGAGGAGTCGCCTTAGAGAATATACTTTTTTAATCAAACCTTCGCAAAGCGCTAACCAACCTTTCAGGCAATTCGTTCCTACAAGACATTTGATAATCCTCATAGCTACATGGAATGAGGCGATGTCTATAGAGTTGTTTTTTTGTTTTTACAGGTACTTGTAACCACCAGCGACCGCTTTTTCCACTCTTCCAAAATGTTAGTTGATAATCTAGTTGTTTCATTTCAACAATGTATTCAATTAAACCGTCGGTGGAAACGGGAAAATCTTGGAATCTTGTGCTATAACCTTCTAAAAAGTACCAAATCATCTGCGCTATGGTTTGAGCCGATATACCAGCGGGATCTTTGCTCATGTCAAATCCATAAATCCCAAATGACTTCATTTTATCACTTAAACCCGCATATCTAGTAATTTGGCAGGCCTCTTCTGTGAAAAATCCACTAGGACTTATTTCTGTCATTCCCGGAGCTTCAAGGTATTTTAAGGCAGTCATATTGAAGGCCATAATGTCTGCATCTCGAATTAGTGGCTCTACATCTGAAAGGTTGCCTTTAGCCAATCCCAACCTTAAAAAATCAAAATAATGATCTTCGAGAAATTCTAGAATTTTGGGGTCTATGTATTGGTTTTGAAATCCCAGGCAAGTCAGATGAAATAATCTGGAGTTTTTGTTAAAAAGGGCTTCATTCAAATACAAATCATTAACATTAGAAATGTCCCCTGATGGATCTAATCGAATTTTATCGTCGACTAAAGCCAAACTTACCGCTTGTTGTTTGCCTTGAAAAGCTTTGTATTGGGCCAATTGAAATTTGGGATCTCCACAAACAATAATAGGAAGGATGTTGACTTCTTGAAGTTCTTTCAAAACCGGAATAAAAAAGGCAATTTCCTCTTTTCTTAAATCTCCCAAATCAACTATGGAGGTCGGATTAAAGGGGAAGCGCATGGCATATAATTGATTTCTTATTTCCTCCATATTATTCCTGCCTACTCCGATTATAGCAATTTTCACCCCATTTAAATCGGGAATCCTCCCTTTATTAATCACTATATTGCTGCCCAATTGGTGGGAAGCGTACTGATTTTCATTTTTTATAGGTTGAAACCAAATATCCAGCATTTCCTTATGAGTTGAAGACCAAAGATAAGTAGTCTTAGGTGTTTAGAATAGAATAATTATTTTAGCAAGTAAAAACTATGTTCCGAAATATTAGCGTGGTATTCTTAGCAGTAATTTTATCTCTTCAAATATCGTTAGCGCAATCTAAGAAGAGGGACCAAAAACCTTCGACACCTGCTACCTTACCAGATGGATGGGAAATGGGAGTGGGATTGAGTTATGCTTGGATTGGTAAAGACGGGACTGTGGAACCCAATAGTGGATATGGTGTGGGGATTCATTGGAGAAAAGCTTTAGATTATTTATTTTCTGTAAGACTTGAAATCAATGGAGCATTACCTTCCGGGACGGATATTTTAACCAATACCCCCTTTGAAACGCAATGGATAGATGGACAGGTTTTAGGCGTAGTTACCTTAAATAATCTAAGGTGGAATGCTCCTTCTGTAGAGAAAAAGACCAATATCTATGCACTAATTGGGGGCGGTGGCAATTGGTTTACCACCGATCAACCGACGGTAGAGGGAACTGCAAGCGGTCATATTACGGGTGGATTGGGTTTTGCGCTTAGGGTGAATGAAAAAATTAATATAGGTGTGGAACACCAAGTTAGCGGAGTCTTGGGAGTACGCAATTCACTGCTTAACGGGGGAGGCATGGGAGATTATTTGCATCGGACAGGGGTAAGGGTTAACTTTAATTTAGGTGTTAAAAGGAAATCGGAACCTCTATATTGGCAGAACCCTATGAAAGTGGTTCTGAATGACATTCAAGAATTGAAAGATCGCCCGGTCGTTAGTTTTCAAGACAACGATAAGGATGGCGTGCCAGATGCTTTAGATTTGGAACCCAATACTTCCAGAGATGCTATTGTTGACACCAAAGGCAGAACATTGGATAGTGATAAGGATGGGGTGCCTGATCATTTAGACTTACAGCCTTTTTATACGCCTAGACAGGGCGAATATGTGAACGCTGAGGGGGTGGTGGAAGAGTTAAATGGGCCACTTTCTGAAGAGCGGGTCAAAGAACTGATTGAAGAAGCTATTGAGCAAAGAATGGCGCAAGGGTCCTCAGCCAATGCTGAATGGTTTCTGCCAATGATCCATTTTGATATAGAGAGTACTACAATAAAGTATACGGATTATGGTACGTTGGCTAATATTGGAAGATTATTGGAGAGTAGTCCAGATGTTCAATTGGTCGTGATTGGTCATGCAGATCAAACTGGGGATGCTAGAATTAATAACAGTTTGTCATATGCCAGAGCGGCGTCGGTAATTCGGCATTTAGTCAATGAATATGGACTAACTCGTGACCGATTTATTCTGCAGTGGAGAGGAAAAGATCAGGCTTTGGTTCCGTCCAATAGCAATTTGATGAACCGACGGGTGGAATTTAAAATTGCAGCACCTGGTGATAAAGAAATGAATCCGCCAAAGGATTAATTTGAAACTAAGGAGCTATCGATTTGTTATTGATGGCATATAATTCTAATTCATGAATGATTCAAGGAAGCAGGCAGAAGCGGTTATTCCTACGAAATACGGAAATTTCAATATGATTGCTTTTTCGGAAAACGAAAGCGATTGGATGCCTCATTTGGCATTGGTTCATGAGAAAACAAACCTAGATCAACCTGTTTTAATTAGAATTCACAGTGAATGTATTACTGGGGATTTATTCGGTTCTCATCGTTGTGATTGTGGAGAACAATTGGAAAAAGCCCTACAATTAACTTCGGAAAATGGTGGAATTGTCATTTATCTGAGACAAGAGGGTAGGGGTATTGGAATCATTAATAAACTCAAAGCGTATAACCTTCAGGATGAGGGCTATGATACCATAGATGCTAATGTTCATCTAGGTCTTGATATAGATGCTAGAGATTATAAGGAAGCCTTTAGAATGTTACAGATTCTCGGAGTAAAAAGGATAGTATTATTAACTAATAATCCGGATAAAATTGAGGCAATTGAAAACAGTTCTATAGAATTGGTGAGTAGGAAACCTTTGGAAATTCCTTCAAAAAAAGAAAATGAAGCCTACCTCCATACTAAGAAAAAATTAATGGGACATCTTCTGAATGATTAGTCCTGAAAAAGAGTTTCGACAAATTGAATTTTGTCAAATAATTGAATTTGGTCTACCCCTTCGCCCACACCTATGTATCGAATAGGAATTTTAAATTGGTCAGATATGCCAATGGCCACCCCCCCTTTAGCAGTGCCATCTAGTTTGGTAAGCGCCAAACAAGTTACCTCGGTGGCATCGGTGAAGTGTCTAGCTTGTTCTACGGCATTTTGACCAGTAGTGGCATCTAAGACTAAGAGCACATCGTGAGGCGCCCCATCCATCCTTTTTCCAACTGAACGTTTTATTTTAGACAACTCTTGCATAAGGTGACCTTTGGTATGTAGGCGCCCCGCGGTATCTATAATAGCTACATCGCAATTGTTTTTTATGGCATAATCTACTGTTTCGAATGCCACCGCAGCAGGATCTGTGTTCATTCCTTTAGCATAAAAATCACAACCCACTCGCTCCGACCATATTTTAAGTTGATCAACAGCTGCTGCTCTAAAAGTATCCCCTGCGCCAAGTACTACTTTTTTCCCTGCCTGTTTAAATCGATTAGCTAGTTTACCTATAGTGGTTGTTTTACCCACACCATTTACCCCAACTACCAATAATACATACAACTCTCCCTCTTTGGCATAGTCAAATCCGCTATCCGCAGTATCTTTATGATCGGCTAATAAAGCAATTATTTCTTCTTTGAGGATTTGATTCAATTCCTCCGTATTCATATACTTATCCTTAGCCACTCGATTCTCAATACGTTCAATGATTTTGACGGTAGTGTCTAAACCTACATCGGCGGTCATCAGAACATTTTCTAAGTCGTCTAAAACCGAATCATCAACTGAAGATTTTCCAGCAATGGTTCTAGATAATTGTTCTAAAAATCCTTTTTTGGTTTTCTGTAAACCTTTATCCAAGTCTTTGGAATCGTCAGGCTTTTTGAAAATATTTTTTAGGAAAGACATGGTAATTTGAATTGGGGCACGGGTAAAAAAAAGGGCTTTTCTAAGTGAAAAGCCCCGTAGGTGTTTCTTATTTTGCGTCGAAAAATTCTTTCACCTTTTCCTTGTGCACCATCATTTCTTTATAAGAATAAGTGCCTGTAATAGGATCTTTTACACTTTTAACCACTTTCACATGGTCTCTACCCGATCCGGCATTCTGCGCTCTTTGGGCAACCCTTGCGTTTTTTGATACTTTCTTAGCCATTTCGTGTTAATTTAAATTACTTGATTTCCCTGTGTAAGGTTTTCTTCTTCAAGATAGGATTGTATTTCATTAACTCCAATCTATCTGGTGTATTTTTCCTGTTTTTTTGGGTAACGTACCTAGAAGTTCCTGGCATTCCTGTTGCCTTGTGTTCTGTACATTCCAAAATAATCTGTTGTCTGTTGCCTTTACTTTTCTTTGCCATAATAATTATACGTTGACACCGGTTCTTACACCTTTTTTATTCAATTTCTGCAAATAAGCATAGATTCCTAACTTGTTGATGGTTCTCAAAGCATGAGAAGAGACCTTCAACGTCACCCATTCCTTTGTTTCTGGAATAAAGAAACGTTTGGTATGTAGATTAGGTAGAAATCTTCTCTTTGTTTTTCTGTTGGAGTGTGAAACAGAATTACCTGTTATGGGTCTTTTCCCTGTTAATTGACAAATGCGTGCCATTTTCTATTTTTTTTTCAATAATTCAATTGATTCCAAGTGACTCCGCCAGGACTCGAACCTGGAACCTTCTGATCCGTAGTCAGATGCTCTATCCAATTAAGCCACGGAGCCTAATGTTTGCAGTTTTTATCCAATGCGGATGCAAAGATAATAGTTTTATATTCTCCTCAAAGAAATTCTGTGGGTTTATTGAACTAAAAAGGGTTGAACCACTCTTTGCCCTTCTTTCTCGATAGCAACCAAATAATAACCTTGTGGCAAGGCGGAAAGTTTCAAAGAAAGAATGGTAGATTGAAAATTTAATAATACATAATCTTGCTCGTATAGTTTGGACCCCAAGAGATTGAAAATATGAACCTTATAGTTCCCTGACTCAGCCACTTGTATTTCTATATTTAATTCCCTTTGAGTTGGATTAGGCCATACCTTTGTCAGTGCCAAGGGTTTTTGTTCAGTGGTGCAATAGGCAGCCAACTGTAGGGCAGATTGATAGGCGTTTAACATCCCCCCTGTAGCAGTATATTCTTCTAAGGAAGTCATGGGAGTTACTCCATTAATAATAGCCTCTCTCACCAGTAACGCAGCTTCTGAAGGGCTGGAAATCAACTTATCTTCTATTTCCAAACAAGGGAGAGCGTAAAGGAGGGCAATGGTGCCGGCAAGGTGGGGGGCAGCTGCAGAAGTTCCGCTAAAGATACCGTATTCTCCTCGGGGTTTGGTAGAATAGGAATCTTCTCCCGGACTCCCCAGATCTACCGAAATCATCCCATAAGCGGAATTACTGACTTTTTCACCCGATTGATCCATGTTAAGTGTAGTAATGATATAGTCACTGGGGCAGGTTGTCGGCATATCTCCAAAACTTTCAACATCATTGCCATTATTAGCAGTTGCGCAGGCAGTTAATACCCCTTGAGCACCTAATAAGTCGTATTGACCAGCCCAAACTGGAACTTCTTCGCAGAATACACCATTAATACCAAAAGAAGCATTAGTCACTACAATAAGCGCTCCTTCCTCCCCTTGTGTTTGATTGTACAAAGTTCGTTGGTAAAGCACGTACTCATAGGCTTCAATGATATCAGCGCCACTTTGAACACTTAATAACATTAACTCACAAGTCCAATTAATTCCACTGACTCCCATCCCGTTATTACCTGCTGCTCCTATAATTCCTGCCACACTGGTTCCGTGTGCTCCCTTATTTTCAATAGCACTATTGGTAATAAAATTCCATCCATTAATATCATCAACATATCCATTCTCATCGTTATCTAACCCATCGCCGGGAATCTCCCCTTTATTGATCCAAAGATTCGTTATAAGATCGGGGTGACTAGCGTCAAAACCAAAATCTATCACTGCAATAACCAACGGCTTACCATTAGCCGTTTGCCCCCCTTTGGCGGTATTCCAAACCGCTTCTACTTCAATAGCAGTCAATCCCCATTGCTCGTTGTAATAGGTGTCGTCAGGAGTAGCTCTTGGACTGACCAATCTGTTGTATTCGGCAGCTTGAACACCAGGGTTCTTTTTAATCGCTTCTAGAATGTTAATTGATGAGGTTTTTGCCGAAGGCGAATATTGATACAAATAAATAGGTCTATTCCGAGATAATGGTCGAATCATTTCAAGATTCAATTCTTGTAAAAAAGAATGGGCACCAAAAGGATTAGTTTTTTCAAATCTTTCCCAGGAAATAATGATTTCTCCTTGAATTATTCCTGAAGCCGCAGTGTGCCCCAATAGATAACAGCTTGGTGTAACTAATAATATGGATACCAATAAAATCCAACTCGTCCTCATAAGTTTTAGTTTTTTCAACCCTTTCTCGAGTGAAAAGTACAAACAAAATAACTTTAGCAAGGTTAAAACGTTATTTTAAATATTTTTGCATTTATTGAACGATGAAATCTTAAAAAAGTGTTTATGAGAATTGTTTTACTGCTCTTTGTAACTGCTATTTTAGCTTCCTGCAGTAGTCAGGGTAATAACTCCGCTTCTAATCAGCAAGGTGGAGGGCTATCTATAACAGCTGAAATTCAGAATATGAAGCCTGGATTCACCTATGTTATCGGGTATTACGGAGATCAGCGCTTTAAAGTAGATTCGGCGATGGTCGAGAATGGAAGAATGGTTTTGGAAAGAGACAATGCCTTTCCAAGTGGCCTTTACCTATTGGTTTTTCCAGATCAACAAATCGTTCAAGTTTTATTGGATGCAGATCAATCGATGACTATAAGGGGTAATGCCGGAAATCTAACCGCTACGCTTTCCATTGAGGGTCAAGAAGATACCCAAATCATGTACGCTACGATGGAAGAGGAAGCAAATTTTAATCAACAATTATCGGATATCAGTCAAAAGCTAAAGGGAGCCACTGCCGGTACTCCTGAATACGAAGCACTTTTGGAGGAGCGTAAAACAGCGACTTTGGCGAGACAAGAATATCTGGAATCTGTTTTCCAAAAATATCCCACTTCTTTCTTCACCGCCTTTAAGCGTTCCGGACAAAATCCAGATCCCACAGAAGTGATTACCGATCAAGGAACGGTGGATTTAACCTTGTACCGCAAATACTTTTGGGAAAATGTGGACTTCACAGATCCCAGGCTGCTTAGAACTCCTGTGATTGCCAATAAGTTGAAAAGACAGATTAAGGATTTTACGATTCAAAGGGCAGATTCTATCATCAGTACGGCTAAGTATTTGATGGATTTGGCAGAGCAAAACAATGAATATTTTCAATTTTTCGCCAATTGGATTGCCTTGGAATATCCTCCAGGAGAATCTTCTTTGATGGATGCTGAAGCAGTAAATGTATTTATGGTTCAAAATTATTTTACGGAAGAAAAAGCTTTCTGGAGTACTCCGGAGCAAATTCAAGCCCTTCAGCAAAGAGCCTATACCATGGCGCAAAGTTTGGTGGGTCAAACCGCACAAGACGTAGTTAGTAACGGACCGAATGGGGAAACCATTTCTTTGATGAAAGACGTTACTTCAGATTATGTAATTGTGTATATGTTTAACCCTGATTGTGATCATTGTAGGGAGGAAACACCGAAATTGGTGGAGCTAATGAAGCGTACCCCCAAACAAAGGATGCAGGTTTTCGCAATAGCGGTGGATACCGAAGATCAAAAGTGGAAAAAATTTATCCAAGATTATGGGATTGGAGACTTTATTAATGTTTTTGATCCAACCAATCGTTCCATTTACGCCAAATATTATGTAGATATCACCCCTGAGATCTATATTTTGGATAAATCTAGAACCATCATTGCCAAAAACCTTAAAGTTTTTCAAATTGAGGATGCCATAAAGAACTATGAACAAACCCTTATCGGGAGCCTGAAAGATATTTAAATCCCCTTCGGGAAAAATATCATTGTCCAGGAATAGGGACTCCCTCTTTTTCTGTTTTAGCTCGGAAAATCTGAGTTAATTTTTGGAAGGTCTCGTTTCGGCCACTTCCCCTAATCGCCCTGCCATCAATCTCATGTACCCTGGTCAATTCTCCCATAGTTCCAGTAGCGAAAACTTCGTCAGCATTGTAGAACTCCGAAAGAGAAAAAGATCCTTCTTCTAAAGGAATGCCGGCTTGCTGGCAGATTTCTATTACCGTGCCTCTAGTGATGCCCGGCAAACAAGCATGGGCAGCAGGGGTTTTGACCACTCCATCTTTAATCATAAATAAATTCACTGCATTGGTCTCCGCCACAAATCCATCTTTATCCAACATAATGGCATCATCTGCTCCGGCATAGTTGGCCTCAATTTTAGCCAATATATTATTCAACAGATTATTGTGATGGATTTTTGAATCGAGAAACATAGGATTATTGCGCCTGGTAGATGCCGTAATTAAAGTAATACTCTCTGGGTAAACCGGTGGTTTCCACTCTGCCAAAACAATCAAGGTACATCCTTTTTGATTTAACCTGGGATCCATACCTGAAGTATATTTTTCCCCTCTTGTCAGCGTCAATCTAATATGTACACCATCATCCATTTGATTGGCTCTAAGGGTTTCAAAAATAGCTTGTGCAACGAAATCCACAGAGGGAACCTCTTTAAAATCTAATGCATGAGCTGAATCTTCTAATCTTTGGAGGTGTTTATCCAAACAAAAAATTCTTCCTTGGTAAACCCTCAATCCTTCCCAAACAGCATCTCCTCCTTGTACTACACTATCAAACACAGAAACTTTCGCCTCGTTGCGATGCATCAAAGCACCATTTACATATACCAGAATATCATTGTTTTTAGGGTTTTGCTTTTGTAACATACCTCGGTTTAACTTTTTATCGCTGATTCAAATAATATTTCATAAATAGGCATACAACTTTCTAGTAAAGGTTGTAAGGATGCTGGTATGACTTTTTCTTCTTTCGAAGGCGGAGCAAATCCAGTACTTTTATGAACATTTTCATACCAATAAGGCGCCCACACCCCATCTTCAGGCCTAGGACCTGCTGGCCAAGATAACATAGCAGGATCGAAGGGGATTTCCAACGAAACACACAATTCGGCTAAAACACCAGCCGGATTTTTTAATAACTCATTGGTGTCTACAACGGCGTGCAAACAACCCATTTGATTCAATTTTTCAAAAATTTCCAGCTGTTGTTCGACTCCGATATCCTCCATTACTGGAGTTTGAATGACTTTAGAATAGGAGTGAATAATATCGATGGGGTTTCTAATCAACATCACATTATACATTTCTGATGCAAAATCGTATTTGCCCTCTAACATGTGATGCGTCATTTGTTTGAATACTACCAAAGGCGTATCGTATTCTTTTTGAAGCGTTTGGTGGACTACCTGATCAAAATTCGTAGGCTGACTTTGAAGCACTTCTTCTTTTCCCGGGTGGTCTAATGCCCTTTTACAATGGGTTAAGAAATAAGCATAAAAAGGTTCATCTACCACAGAGGTATCCTTGCGTTCAGCAAAAGAATACATAAATGCAGTTGAAATATTTCTGGGGCTAGACCAGAGGTTGATTCTCTTTTGTACCATTATCTTTGCAAACCGTTAAGTATGAGCACAGTAATAGCCGTCATTCTGGTTTCCACCGCATTGTAATCGTAACGCCCTTCAATAAATAGTTCATCCTTTTCTAACCAATCCTTTTTATGGGCTTCTGATATGATATAAAAACTCTCGGCCAATTCGGATGCTTCAAATCTCGGCAACTCCCCATTGTCCGCAGCATTTTCAAAGAGAGACAAAATAAAGGCTATCTCTTTTTCCCGAATCACCTCTGATAATTCCAGGAAAATTGGTTCTAATTTTGGGCGACTTTCCAAACTAATTTGGGTCAGGTTGATGACTTCGTCATATCTTCTGATTCGCTCCGTTAAATAAAAAACCATTCGATCGCTAACTCCTGAAAAGGTCAAAGTAGTAGCTTGTAAATCACTTATGAATTTGGCCGTTTCTTTTAAAATGACCTGCGCATATATTTCTTCCTTACTGCTAAAGTAGTAGTAAAGAGAGGACTTATTGAGTTGACAACGTTTTCCAATATCTTCTAGCGTCGATCTTTCAAAGCCAAATCGGTTGAAAACATCAGCTGCTGCTACAAGAATCCGGTCCCTTTTGTCTTTTTTCTTTTTAATGTTTACAGCCATTTCAAGGGGGTTTAAGTGGTAAATTTACCATTTTCAATTTCATTAATCGAAATTTTGAAAAAAAAATAAATCGCTTTATTATATGTAATTAAAATAAATTTAATTTTCTTTGATATTAAAATAATTACACTTTGGAAATGACGACCAAAATCCCGGGCGCTGCCGAGGCTTGTATTTCTTTGTTTTCAGAGGCAAAGTTTACGGCAAACTTAGCTGAAATGGCGACAGAAGAACTGTTGTTCATGGCGTTAGCAAGCGTAAGGGTTAATCCAACACAATCCATAGCTTTGTTAAACAAAGTATGGGAAAGGCAAAATAAATATGGTTTTCTACCAGCTTTTCAATCAAATGATATTCCTGCTCTGCCCTTAGCAGGATTGATTCTAGAAAAAATTTACCGCTCTGTTCCTGTTGGAGCGGAAATTAAATCTCATTTCAAGGAATACGTAAAAAAATCTTTGTCTAATCATCAATGGTGGTATCAAAATGCTGCAGATGAGGAAACCTCTACTTTAAAGGTATCTTATGATTGGGAGCACGCTGCCATAAAAAGATTAGTAACGGCCGTATTTGACAATGATTTATTGGTTAATAAAGTAGAGGGAGACACGCCAGGTGCTTTGTTTAACGCCATTATGGCCGCTTCTAATGAAAGCTTGATTCATTTAGGTGGTAAACTGGGATTGGATATTTCGGATTTAATGTACGCTCAGGAAATGGGAATTTATTGCGTGGATGAGCAGTATTGGGATAATTCTATGGGAACTTATAAGGTAATTCCCACCGAGTATTTACCTCAACCCCTTAATGAATTAATTTTAATGGCTGGAGGAATACCCACCCAAGATCAAGCTGAACAACTACTAGCTAGGTTGTGTATTTTCGCTGAATTGGATCAAATGGCTTTAGAATTTCCAGATGGTGTTAAGACTACTCCCCAATTTATGGCATTGATGGAACAACCTTTTTTCAGTTGGTTATTAATAAATGGACTGTTAAAATACGATATGGAGGATATGGCAGAGGTAGTAAGTGGTTTTTTCTTGAAAAAATTTGAGAACCAACCCTTTAATGCTGATCAGGTGTTTTTATCTGCAATGTATATGAATATTCTTCAGGCATAAATTGCTTTGAGTTTGCCGATTCATATAGTCTTAGAGAAATTCTTGGCTTAATTGTTTTACCGGTAAGGCTTTAAGATGTAATTTTTTTTAGCTGTTATTAACGGATTATACTTTTTATCTTAATAAATAGGTGTTTTCACCACATTTAGTTTCAATCTATAAAAAAGAGGCTATTCTAATATTCAGCTATAAGTAGCTTTCTGCCATTCCTTTTAAAGGGATAAAGTTAATTCCGGGTAGATAGGTTGCCATTAATCAGAAATCGGTCGTTGATTCCAGAATGCTGCTAGAGTGCCTCCAGCTATAAGGTGCCATATTCCCCAGCTTGCAGCTACTAATGCCATGCCACCAAGACCATCAAAAAAATTAAATATTAGAATAAGACCCAAACCGGAATTCTGAATGCCTGTTTCAATAGCAATAGCTCTTCGGTCCTTTGTGGGCAATCTCCACAGAGTAGCCCAACTGTATCCTCCTAATATGGCCATTGCATTGTGTATGACTACTAAAAAAAATGCTAAGTGGGCGTATTGAAATAAGTTTTCTAAGTTCCCAAGAATAGCTACCACAACGATAACTAAGAAAAGTATCATTGATAGAATTCTAATGGGTTGGGTCATTTTAGAGGCCAAATGGGGAAAGAAATGATTCAACCCCATACCAATAACTAAGGGCAATACAATTAATTGTCCAATAGTCAGGGCCATTTGGTCCAGAGGAATGTAAAAATTGATTCCCGATACCTCAGAATCTACAAATAAAGGAGCTAAAATTTGAAAAATTAAAGGAGTTCCTATTACTGCAAATATAGTTGAAATGGTGGTGAGTGATATGGATAATGCGCTATTGCCTCCAGCAATATGAACGGCAAAATTAGAAACATTACCTCCAGGACAAGCTGCTACCAACAAAAGTCCAAGGACCATACTCTCTGGCAGATCAGTTAGAAGAATTAATCCTATTGTAAGTAAGGGTAATAATATCCACTGGCTGCTCAGGCCGACTGCTATTGATTTAGGCATTTGTACAATAGCTTTAAAATGTTGGAGTTTGAGGTCAAGAGCTATACCAAACATCAAAATCATCAGGGCGATGTTCATTAAGTATAGTTCATCCCCTTCAAAATGAATAACCAGGTCATCTACATTGCTCATGGCTCTAAATTAGGTTTATATTTCTATATTGGAGCATAAAATTAAAGGATGGCTCAAGAATTCAAATGGGGAATATTAGCGCCGGGGAAAATTGCAGGTAAATTTGCCGAAGATCTCCTCCAACTTGCGGGACATCGCATTGAGGCGGTAGGTTCAAGATCTATGGAGCGAGCTACTCTTTTTGCCCAGCGGTTTGATATCCCTAAAATTTACGGCAGTTATGAAGAACTTTGGCATGCAAATGATGTAGATGCCATTTATATTGCCAGTCCACATTCAGGACATTTTGAGCATACCCTAAGAAGTTTGGAGGCAGGCATTCCGGTTCTTTGTGAAAAACCACTTGCCATCAATAGTCAACAAGTGAAAACGATGATAGAGGCGTCCAAAAAGCATCAAGTGTTTCTAATGGAGGCGCTATGGACTAGATTTATCCCTTCGGTGGAACAAGCTTTGGAATGGATAGCATCGGGTAAAATTGGGGAGGTACAAGGCGTGAAAGCTGATTTTGGTTTCTACCCCTCCAATAGAGATCCCGAAGGCCGGTTATATAACCCCCATTTAGCAGGTGGAGCGCTTTTAGATATAGGTATTTATCCTATTTTTCTGGCCTTATTGGTAATGGGAAAGCCTTCAGAAATAGCGGCTAAAGGAGTTATTGGCAATACGGGTATTGATGAGGAGGTAATCATTACCACCAGACACGAAAAAAATCAATATGGCCAGTTGCATGCCACTATTCGAAACGATACGAAAACAGAAGGATTTATATATGGAAGCGAGGGAGTGATCCATTTACATACTAGGTGGCACGAGACGACTTCTTTAGCATTTCTGCCGCACGGTGGGGTTCCAGAAATAAAGTATTTTGACCAAATGGGTTGGGGATATGGATGGGAAGCAAAAGAAGTTGAAAAGTGCGTTAGAGAAGGAGCTTTAGAAAGCTCTAAATGGCCACTGGACCAAAGTTTGGCCCTAATGGAAGTCATGGATGAAGTTAGGCGGCAAATAGGTCTTCGATATACATGTTTAGAATAAAAGTACAATTATGAAAAAAGCCATTGTTCTTTGTTTAGTCGCCAGTGGACTAGCGAGTTGTTCAACTAGCCCCCAAGAGGCAGTAGATCAAATGTCACTTAGGCAGGAAAAGGAATTGGATACGACTATACTACTGACTACTATTGCTGTAGGTTCCTGTAATCGCCAGGATCTGCCTCAGGTTTATTGGGATTCCATCAATGCCCAAGATCCTGATCTTTGGATTTGGTTGGGGGATAATATCTATGGTGATAGCGAAGATATGGGTGTTTTGGAAACCAAGTACCAACAACAAAAAACCAATGAATATTACAGTGCATTTATAGCGCGCACTCCTGTAATTGGTATTTGGGACGATCATGATTATGGGGTCAATGACGGTGACCAACATTATCCTTTTAAGGAGGCGAGTAAGGAACGGATGTTAGACTTTTTGGATGTTCCTTTAGATGCCGCAGTTCGAAGTCGGGAGGGGGCTTATCAATCCTTTTCATTTGGCCCTTCGGGAAAAAAGGTAAAAATTATATTACTAGATGCCCGATATTTTAGGGATACGCTTCAAGGTACGGGTCTGCGTTCTGGCCCCAGATATTTACCCAATGAGACTGGGGATATACTAGGGGAAGCGCAATGGAAGTGGTTGGAAGAGGAGTTGAGAGAGAGTGATGCACAAGTCCACTTGATTGGTTGTGGGATTCAAATGATTCCAGAGGAACAGGGATTTGAAAAGTGGGCCAATTTTCCTCAAGCTAGAAATCGGCTTTTGGCATTAATTGCTGAAATAGATCCCTCGGGATTATTATTGATGAGTGGAGATCGACATATTGCCGAGCTTTCCAAATGGCCTTTTGCCGGAGGCGAAAAAAATATTTATGAACTCACTGCTAGCGGTTTGACGCATACTTGGAGCGGTCTTTTGGTGGAGGAACCGAATCAATATCGGGTAGGCGATTTATTGGTTTCGAAAAACTATGGGGTGATTCGAATAAACTGGGATACGGCGCCTCCTCAGTTATCAGTAACAGTTATGAGCACTGAAAATGAGGTTTTACTGCAGGAAGAACTACCTTAACCCTAAAAAACTAAAGTAAAATCATGGAACCCACAATTAAGGAGACCCAATTCAAACTTCCCGGACAGCAAAGTTTTTATCGGGGAAAAGTTCGAGACGTCTATGATTTAGGAGACCATTTGGTGATGGTAGCTACTGATCGCATATCCGCTTTCGACTGTATTCTTCCTAAGCCAATTCCAGGAAAAGGGGCGATTTTGAACCAGTTGGCTCGCTATTTTTTGGAGGCTACCCAGGATATTGCACCCAATTGGTTGTTGTCTCAGCCTGACCCTAATGTAAGCATTGGATGGAAATGTACTCCCATTAAAGTAGAAATGGTGATTCGAGGGTATTTGGTAGGGCATGCTTGGCGGGAATATCAGTTAGGGAAGCGGATTTTATGTGGGGTTCCTCTGCCGGAGGGGATGAAAGAGAATGATCCTTTTCCAGAGCCTATAATTACGCCCGCTACTAAGGCTGACGAAGGGCATGATGAGGATATTTCCAGAGCTGATATTCTAGCGACGGGTTTGGTATCAGAGACTGATTATGTCATTTTGGAAAATTATACCAAGGCCCTTTTTCAGAGAGGAACGGAGATGGCTGCTGAGCGAGGATTAATTTTAGTAGACACCAAATATGAGTTTGGTAAGCGAGATGGTACTATATATGTTATTGACGAGATTCATACGCCGGACAGCTCCCGTTATTTTTATTTAGAAGGTTATGCCGAACGGCAAAAAAAAGACGAGCGGCAACAGCAGCTGAGTAAAGAATTTGTTAGAGAGTGGCTGTTGAGTCATGGCTTTCAGGGTCTGGAGGGACAACAGATGCCAGAGATGCCCGATACATTTGTGGAGGAAGTCTCGGAGCGGTATCGGGAATTATTTAAAATATTAACGGGGAACCCCTTTAGATTAGCGGTATCAGCAATGTCGCTGGAGCAACGGATACACAACAATATTAGGAAGGGTCTTTTAGCCCTTGGATATAAGGAATAAGATGTGGGTAGATGGGGTTGAGTTGTCCTTCTTTAGCTATAGTTGCTTTTTGAATAAAAAGGTCTTCTTTTTGATCTAAAAGAGCTGGAATGAGGTGTGCAATAATTTGATTACCGAAGGATTCTGAAGCGTCCCTTGGAATTTCCCCTGGTAAATTGTCCACTGCCATAATATCTATTCCATCGGATTGAAAGGGGGCGATTTCTTTACCCGTTACAGGATTAAAACCATAGACTGGGTCTTTTATGGAGGAAGCTCTAAGGGTTGAAGGAATGGACGACATCGGGGCAATGTCGCAAGTAACATCAGCGATGACCTGAATATGAAAATCTTCAGAGGCCATTTCTTTTTGGGTAAAAAATACCGGCGCTCGATTATCCCAAAAAATGCAATTGATAAAGATATCGGCAGTTTGATAAAAAGGAATAAATTCCATCACATAGGTGGAGGGATCGCGGTAGTAGTCGGTGATATTAAAGGGTCTTTCCAAATTGGATCGCACGTAATCAGAGGAACGCAGGGTGGTGAAAATAGGATATTGAAAAGACTCGTTCAAAAAATCTTTGGGGGAGACTTCGACAAACCCCATATCGATTAAGGTTTTTTGAGCGCCTTGACCTACTCTGCCTGTACCAGTAACTACTATTTTTAGCGGTGGCAGTTGAAGGGCTTGGTAATATGGGAATACAGCATCGTAATTAGGAAGGGTATATAATCGAGGAAGGTCAAAGGTGCGAGTTCTTTTACCGAAGGTATAAACGGCATTGTGAGCGCCGACCATACCTGCAAAAAAACCAAATGCGATGACCCTTTGATCTTGACGGTCTACCATCAATTCATAATCCATCAGGGTGATATTCTTGTCCAAGATCGTTTGGAGTAAACCCCGGTTGTGAGGTTGAGCTTTGATGGTATGTGAAAAAAAACAATAGGTCTTATTTGCGATAAGGAGATGAGGTGGAACTTCTTTTACCCCCAATAAAATATCACAGTCGGAGAGGTCTTCAGATAAGGGAACCTTGCAGTTTCGGTATTCCTCGTCTGTAAAACACCTAATAGGAGAGGGTTGTACTTTAATTAAGAGTTCTGAAAATCGGTTGAGTCGTTCGCATTGAACGGGTATGAGTGGGACTCTCGCATCTGGTGGAGATTTTCCTTCACGGATGATACCGATTTTTAATGGCATTAGTTTAGGTTATTGTACAAAGTTAAAAAATTCAAGGAGGTGTGGAACTATTTAAAGGTTGAATTGGTTTTGATGTCGTAAAAGGGGACGTACCGGAATTGACAGGACAGTCTACTTTTTAGTAAGCATGCCGGAGCAGGTAGTTTACCTCCGTCAACAACTAACTGCGAACTTTTTTTACTTGGCGAATCTAATTACGCCTTGGCTGCCTAAGACCAGGTCTTAAGAAGCCTTTGTGCCGCTGTGTTTGACGTCCGATACACAACTGGCCGCACATCATCGATTTTCGGGCTGGGTGAACCAAAGGTTCTGATGGTTTGCCGAGACTTTAAGAACTAAGGGTAGTTCAAGACTTGGTTAACGTAGTCGGACTGCTTCGAAAATTCGAACGTAAACTAAGCATGTAGAAAGCTTCTTAGTGCTTTCTCTGGACGCGAGTTCGAATCTCGCCGTCTCCACCCAATTCGACAGGTCAGGATAAATATGACCTGTCGCTTTTTTTATTCCTAACTGGGTTCATGAAAACCTTCTGCCAAATATTATAGGTTATCTTTTAAAGCAGCAACTATATTACTTACAAGATCCTATGTTATCCAATAGAATAATCAAGCATTACCAAGCTTTCATTTTCAGGGTTTATTTTTATATTTAGTGCTAAGACTTGTAAGTTCACTGATTGATTGTTTTTAATTTAGAATGATGACTTCAAAAAGTATATATCCCACTCTATTTTTCCTGTTTTTAGGTTATAGTGCTATTGCTCAATCTTGGTTTAAGGGAAATTTACACACTCACTCTCTGTGGAGTGATGGTGATGATTTCCCAGAGATGATTCTCCAATGGTACAAAGATCATGGCTATCACTTTGTCGCTTTATCTGACCACAATTCCATAGCCGAAGGAGAATTTTGGTACGAGATAAGAGATAGGGAAGTCCGCAATCGTACTTTGGAAAAGTATCTCGATAAATTTGGAGAATGGGTAGAAGTGCGAAGAGAGGCCAACAGCACTTATGTTAGGCTGAAGACTTACGAAGAGTATAAAGCAAAAATGGAGATTCCAGAATCATTTACTATTATTCGTTCTGAAGAAGTAACCTCTCAATTCGAGAAAAAGCCGGTACATATTAACGTCAGTAATATTCAAGAAAAGATAGAACCCATAAAAGGCAGTTCCGTTTTGGATATCATGCAGCAAACCATTAATAAAGTAAGAGAACAGAGAGAACAATTTAATATCCCTATGTTTGCTCATATCAATCACCCTAATTTTGGTTACGGAGTGAATGTGGAGGATATGAAAAATCTTAATGGGGAACGTTTTTTTGAAGTTTACAACGGACACCCAGCTGTTCATAACGAAGGAGATGCCTTTCATATGGATACTGAAACCATGTGGGATTTGATCAATATTCATTACCACAAAAAAGGCCAACCCTTATTATTGGGGATAGCAACGGATGATAGCCACCACTACCATGAATCTTCTTCTGATCTAAGTAATACGGGAAGAGGTTGGGTAATGGTGCAATCTGAGGATTTATCTGCCAACAATCTGATCGAAGCAATGGAGGAAGGCCAATTTTATGCCTCTTCAGGAGTAATATTGAATCAGCTAATAGAATCCAATGAGGGTATTTCTCTTGAAATTCAAGGGGAAGAGGGTGCCGAATACGAAATCAGCTTTATGAGCTATCGCAAAGGAAATAGTGAAGTGGTTACTGCTAAAACAGTAAAAGGGCAACGGGCATCCTATCAATTTGAGCCAGGTGATATTTTTGTTCGTGCAAAAATCACTTCAACCGCTCTGATTGAAAACCCCTATCAAGTTGGAGAAACCAAAAAAGCCTGGACACAACCCATTTTGGTCCAATAAAAATATCTTTTCCGCACCTAAAGTTTGCCATATATTAGGGCCTAACTATCAGATGGAATATTTGAAATTATTACTTTGAGAAAGGCATCAAATAATAAGGCAAACAGGTTTTTCGTTAGAAACAAAAAAACCGATGAAAATTACAATCACTTTAATTTGTTTGATGGTCCTTGGACAACTTACTGCACAAACCAAGGAGGAGGCTTCAACAGTTCAACAGCGTGCAGAAAATCATTTAAGTAGTGGCCGCTATGAGGAAGCCATTCAAGACTTTACCTTAGCTATTCGCTTAGCGACTCAAGAAGGCAATGCGGAGATGGTCAAATTAGCGCAAAAAAATGGTGCATTGGCCGCTTTTTACCGAGGTGGTGAATTGCAAAAAGAAGGCCAGCACAAAGAAGCGGTTGAGGTGTATGAAAAGGGTATGGAATTCAATCGTAGTTTTTTTGGTAACCATGTGGAGCGAGCTGGTAGTTTGTCCCAATACGCTTCCCGAAAAAAGTCATTCCAAGCTTTTCTTGAAGCTGCAGAGGCCGCTGCAAAGGGTAACCAATATGCCTATGCCCAGGATATGCTTTTGAAAGCTGAAGGACTCAAAAAACCAAAAGAGCAAGGCCTTTATGAATATTATCGGGCTAGGTATTACGAAATTGCTGGGGATTATTCAGAGGCCTTGGTCATTTATGAAGGAATTACCGGAAAAAGAAAATGGATAAAAATGGCTGAAGCCAGAATTGCCATCATGAATAGGGCTTAAAAATGTTGCTGGACCATTTGCCCTAAAAAGTTTGCATCTAAGGCGCTGAAAGAATCGGGCAGCGTGCTATCTACGTCTAAAACGCCTAGCAAACTACCGTCTTTTCTCAATATGGGTACGACTATTTCTGATGCAGAATTGGGGTCACAAGCAATGTGTTCAGCTCCTTGTTCCAACAGGTGAACATTCCCAACTATTTGGGTAGTTTGAGTTGTCGCTGCTTTTCCACATACCCCTTGTCCCATTTGGATATACAGGCAGCCGAGCGTTCCTTGATAAGGGCCTACCACTAGTTGTCCTTCTCTGTAGAGATAAAAACCTACCCAATAAAAATAGGGTAAGTGGGTTTTTAGTAAGGCGTTAATGGTGACCATTTTAATCCATTCATCGGATTCACCCTCCAAGGTACTGGCAATGGCACTTAAGGCAGCAACATAAAACTCTTCCTTTTGAGCTTCGGTTACTTTTACCGAAGGTTTAATAAAATAAGGCATTTCAGCAGAGGCGCTCATAGAATTTGATTATGGAATATTTAGGATTTTATGGGATTGAAGGCTGAAGGACCATTGGGGATGTTGCATACAGTAAGCTAAGGTCAGTTGCGTATTTTTTTCCAAATGGGGGCCATCCATGGGTTGTAGATAAAAATGACTAAACGACATATTTACATATTGCTCGGGTGGGGCATCAGGTTGGGGATATACCAGTTTGATTTCAGATCCTTCCTTGAGTTTTAACTCCGATCCTGCTTTGGGGCTTACGCATATCCAGTCAATTCCACTCGGGGGTAAAAGGGTACCATTAGTTTCCACTGCTATGAATATTCCATGTTCGTGCAAACAATCTACGAGAGGTTGATCCAATTGTAATAGGGGTTCACCACCGGTACAAACTAAAAATGGGGAGGTGTTAAAACCAGTAGTTTGAGGCCACACCTTTAATATAGCTTGGGTTAATGCTAGTGGGGTGGGGTATAGGCCTCCGTTAATTCCATCGGTTCCCCTAAAATCTGTATCACAAAATTGGCAAATCGCTTTTTCGCGATCTTCTTCTCTTCCCGACCATAGATTGCAACCGCTGAAGCGACAGAAAACTGCCGGACGGCCAGAATGTGCCCCTTCCCCTTGAATGGTGTAGAAAATTTCTTTGACCTTGTAGGATGCCATTTAAAAAACTTATTTTTACCAAAAGCAAAGATAAAACAATAAAGGGCGGATGCAGTTTTTATATCCTTCATTTCTATGGGCGTTAACCTTATTAGCCCTTCCTATTATTATACACTTATTCCACTTTAAGCGGTTTAAAAAAATCTATTTTTCCAACGTAGCTTTTTTACAATCCCTGAAGGAGGAAACTGCAGCGCGCTCTAAAATAAAGCAGTGGCTCATATTGTTTTTTCGCTTATTGGCATTTTCGGCACTCATCTTCGCCTTTGCTCAACCTTTTATTCCTTTGGGAGAAAAAGTCAGTCAAGGTCGAAATGCAGTGAGTATCTACTTGGATAATTCATTTAGTATGGATGCCAATACTACCTCCTTGAGTTTGTTGGAGGTAGGCAAACAAAAAGCAAGGGAGGTAATGGAAGCGTTCGATGAGAACGACCGTTTTCAAATCATCACTAATGATTTGGAAGGCAGGCATAGTAGATTAGTAGATCGAACTACAGCTGACCTATGGATTGATGAGATTCAACCCACTGCGGTAGTTCCTGGTTGGGAACGAATCATCTCCAGACAATTGGAGACACTAAAATCCGAACCGGGGAACAATGAACAGCTTTTTTTAATTTCTGATTTTCAAAAAAGCACCATCCAAAACATACCCCCGATAGATTCTAATGTGGAGTTTTCTATCGTCAAACTATTCCCGGAAGCGATCAATAATGTAGCGATAGATTCAGTTTGGACAGATGCCCCTAGAGTCATTGAAGGGCAGGGAGTAACCTTTTACATTAAGGTACATAATTATGGTATCGAACCTGTATCAAGTGTTAGGGTGGCTTTTACCGAAGGTACTACCGAAAAACCTATCAGTACGGTTAGTTTGCCGCCCCAAGAATCTAAAATTCTGGAGTTTACCTACCAGGCCAATGCGACGGGATGGCAAACAGGTTATTTTTCTGTAACGGATTATCCTATACAATTTGACGACACCTATTATATCGCTTTCGAAGTGGTATCTTCTTTACAAGTATTGGGTATCGGGAGTAATCGCGGGCAAACGCAGGTAGAGGAAATTATTCAGCGGGTGGATCGATTTAGTTCCTCTTTTATGGTAGAGAATAATTTGGAAGTGGCTCGGATGGCAGATCAACAATTAGTCATCTTGGAGGATATCAAAAATATTACATCCGGTTTGCTTTATGAATTGGAATTGTATTTAGAAAAAGGGGGTAAGGTGTTGTTATTTCCAAGTCCTGAATACACTTCAGAAGATTGGGATCGATGGGCCAATTGGGTCAATGGATGGGAAGGGGTCTCCGCCTGGGAAGAAAAGCCTCGAGAGATGTTTCGTTTGAATTTTGAATCTGCTGTATTTTCGGGGGTATTCAATAATGAGGCGGCTGATCTTCAGCTTCCATCGACTCAGGGTAATTTCAAATTATTGCATAGTTTGGGCGAAAATTTGATTACCTACAGGGATGGAGATCCTGCTTTAGTGGGTTTTGAGGTAGGCTCAGGAAAGTTGTATGTTTCTGCTGCGCCCTTATCTAGTAGTTGGTCTAATTTTGGGCAGGTTTCCGAAGTGCTGGTTCCAATGCTTTACAAAATGGCGGCTGAACAATCCAGCAGCAGACCATTAGGGATGACTATCGGCAGTAATGCCTTATTGACGGAAAATCATTTGCCAGAAGGAGGTCCGTTATATCAGATTACCGGTTCCGGGGTGTCTTTTATACCGGGACAGCGGATTTTAAATGGAAAAGTGATTATGGAGCTCAATAATATTAAAATAAACGCGGGGATATATGGGCTATCTCAGGAAGCAACCGTTCTGCCTATTCAATATGCATTTAATTTTGATAGGAAGGAATCTGATTTATCTGCATTAGAGGGAGAGGAATTGGTTCAGCAATTTCCTCAAGCTCAAATAATTCAAGGACTGACGAATGCCCCCATTAGCAATTTGGTGGCTGATAGAGCAATGGGAGTTCCCCTTTGGAAATGGTTTTTAATAGCGGCCGTTTTTTTCCTTCTAGGTGAGATATTGATAATCCGATTATTCCGGTCCATTTAATTTATATTTGTAGTATGCAGATTTTCTTACAAAACAGCACTATTTGGGGGGGTAAAATGGCCGGTAAGGGGACTACCAATCTACACATTAAGGATGGGGTCATTGTAGCTATGGGGCCAGATATTGAATCTCCTGAGGGAGTCGATGTACTAAAAGATTTAGTGGTTTGCCCGGGCTGGTTAGATTTAGGGGTGCAAGTTGGAGAGCCCGGTTGGGAGGTGACAGAAGATTTGCAATCAGTGGCGATGGCTGCGGCCCATGGCGGTTTTACATGCATTGCTGCGCAGCCCAATACTTTCCCTGTTAGGCAGGGAAAATCCGAAATTTTATTTTTGACCCAGAATGCGCCAAAAGGACCTGTACAGATGATTCCCTTAGGGGCTGTTTCCGAAGGAGGTGCTGGCAAGAATCTGACGGAAATGATGGAGATGCATGAATATGGAGCATTGGGTTTTACCGACGGATTACATCCCGTCTCGGATGCGGGCCTAATGATGCGGGCCTTGCAATACGTCAAAACTTTTGATGGGTTGATCCTGAACTATCCTTATGATACTTCAATATGTCGAGATGGCTTAATTCACGAAGGTTTCATCAGTACTTCTTTAGGGCTAAAGGGAATTCCATCTCTTTCTGAAGAAATGATGGTTCATCGAGATATAGAATTAGTAAAATATACTGGTTCTCGTATGCATTTCAATGGGGTATCCTCAGCAGGTGCTGTTGAACTGATACGAAAGGCTAAGGAGTCAGGAGTGCGAATTACTGCTACTGTACCGGTTTTAAATTTAGTTTATACGGTTGATCAATTGACTGAATTCGATTCCACTTATAAAGTACTGCCGCCCCTTCGGGAAAAGCGGGATCAGATGGCCCTTTGGGAAGGACTTAAAGATGGAACCATTGATGGAATCATTTCTAATCATATCCCTGTAGAACTAGAAAAAAAGAAATTGGAATTTCCCTATGCAGCATTTGGTGCAAGTACTATAGAGTCTGTCTATCCGCTGCTTTCTTCTTTAGCCCCGGTGTCTATCTCCCCCCAAGAATGGGTCAATTGGCTGAGTATAGGTCCCAGGAAAATACTCCAGCTTCCTTCAATTGATATTGCGGTGGGTGGTCAGGCCGATTTAACCCTATTGGACCCGACTGGAAGTACGCGGAGAATGCCGGAGGATTTCTTTTCAAAATCTAAAAATATCCCCGAATTAAATACTTCCTTTCGTGGAAAAATAGTTGGGGTTATTCACCAGAATCAAATGCAAATATTTAACCAACTTTAATTAACTTATTATGAATCCTTCAAGAACTCATGCACTAACATACGGCTTGTACGGTGCTTTAGTATTAATCGTTATTGGTTTAATTGGTCAGCTCACTGGATTGGTAGATCCTTCACAACCCAATGGAGGGGGAGGTTCTATGGTAATTAACGTGTTGAATGCCCTGGTAACTGCTGGAGCTTTGGTATTGGCAGTTAAAAAACATAGAGATGAAGATTTGGATGGGTATATTGCCTTCGGAAAAGCTTTTGGTTTGAGTATGCTAACGGTGGTTGTTATTGCAGTAATATCAGGAATATGGACTTTTGTTTATGTTTCATTGATAGATCCAGGGATGATTGATGTAATGAAGGAGGCTGCTCGGGCTCAAATGGAAAATCAAGGAATGGAAGGAGAACAATTGGAAC
>CALAZP010000322.1 GCA_937926355.1 uncultured Saprospirales bacterium | reverse complement strand
ATGGATTAATGGATTTTTTTGTAGGAGGAGCTGTGGGCCAAGAGGGGACACTTTACGTTCAAAAAGCTGACGGGGGGTTTTATGCGCATTCTATATCAAAGGATGCACTCCGAGAATCAGTAGATTGTGTTATGGAGGACTTTAATAATGATGGAAAGAAGGACTTGTACATTGCTAACGGAAGTAGCGAATACGGCCCTAATAATATTCAGCAAGCTGATCAGTTACTGATTCAGACGGAAAACTTAGTTTTTGAGAATTCGAACCAGTTACTACCTACTTTTAATTTTGATTTTACCACCGCAGTAAAGGCCATTGATTTTAACCGTGATGGTGCGCAAGATCTGCTAGTAGGTACCTTTTCTAAAAGTAATATTTATGGAATTCCCGGTAACCTATACATATTGGAAAATGATGGAATGGGAACATTTAAAAATGTGACGAATCAGGTTTTTCCCGAAGGGATAGATTTAGGGATGATTATGGATATTGGAGTTGGTGATTTCAACTTGGATGGAAATCAAGATTTTGTCGCAGTTGGAGAATGGATGAGTCCGCGCATATTTCTAGGTCAGGGAAATGGTTTTGTAGCTTATACTAATGATCAACTAGAGGGATTGACTGGTATGTGGCTCAGTACAGTAATAGCGGATATTGATCAAGACGGGGATGAAGATATTTTGATGGGAAATATAGGAGAAAATACCCGTTTTAATGGGAACTGGCATCTATATATAAATGATTTTGATCGCAATGGAAAAGTTGACCAAATTTTCGGGTATGAAGGAGAAGGAGGTGAAATATTTCCTTTTGCTCAGCGAGGAGATTTGGTCAAACAAATGCCGTATTTGAGCAAGAAGTATCCCAATTATAGTGCCTTTGCTGGAGAGACCTTACCAGATATTTTTGGTGGAGATCACCTTCAAGAAAGTGTACACCTAACTGCTGTCGTCAAATCATCTGGATGGTTAGAAAATGACGGAAAGGGTAATTTTAAGTTTAAAAAATTGGGCAAACAAGCACAGATTTCAAGTGTTTATAGTTTTGCATTCGATAAGGACTCCGGCCAATTGTTTTTTGGAGGAAACCAATCTGCAATAAAACCTGAACTGGGCAGTAATTTGGGTAATGCCCTCAGTATAATAAGAACTCAAAAGGGAGATTTTGAATCTATAGTGCACTTAGGACCAGATATAGGTTTGACATCGGAAGTCAGAAAATTGCTCTGTATTCCTACCTCCGAAGGGAATCAGTTGGTTGTTGCAAGAAGTCATGATTATTTGAAACTATTCAAGTATTAAACCATGAAAATTAATTACCTGATATTATTTTTTATTGGAATGGGAATATGGGCATGTGAATCGCCTACCCCTTACGAAAAAGTAGTTCAAGAAGAATTAGCTACTGGAGTCCGCAATGACAGTTTATTTTTCGATTTCTATTTTGGAATGCCATCTGCTGATTTTTTTGCTTATTGTTGGGAAAAAAACAAATC
>CALAZP010000321.1 GCA_937926355.1 uncultured Saprospirales bacterium | reverse complement strand
TGGCAGAAGCCAAACTTAAAATTGGAACAGGAACTTCATTAGATGTGCTCCAGACTTCCAATAACTTGAATGCGGATAGTTCTTCTTTATTGAATTTAAAAGATCAATTTCAACAATCGGCAATCGGAATGAATCGCCTCATTGGTCGATCTCCCGATATTCAATACGAAGTCACCGCTGATTTACCCAGCGTCATCCTCCCTAGTTATGACGAATTACAAAATGCAGCTATTCAAAATAATTATGCCCTTTCCTTATTGGGATATGATGAAAAAATTGCGCTCGCTCAAATAAGAGAAGTCCGTTCTGGTTTGTTTCCCACAGTAGATTTGAATGCAGGAGTGAACTACAACTACTCCAAAGCAGAGGTGGGATTTTTACTATCCAACAGATCCTACGGGCCAACCATCGGGGTATCCTTCAACTATGATTTGTTTCCCGGAAGAAACATCAAAAAAGACATTCAAGTAGCAGAAAAAGTAAAGGAAAATATTCTCCTTCAAAAAGCAGATTTATCGCTTCAAGTAAGCTCTGAACTGATGCAGTTATACAAACAGTATACGGCATTAGAGCGCTTAAAAGAACTGGAAAAAGGAAATATCCTAACTGCAGAAAAGAACGTGGCACTGGCCAGCGAATTATACCGATCGGGTAGAGCAACCAGTTTGGATGTGAGAGAAGCCATTCTTGGGGAAACACGGGTTAGAGACCGTTTGAGCGACGTAGAATTCAGACAAAAATTAACGGAAATCAACATCAAAAATCTGACTGGAATGGTTTTTATGTAAGAGCAACAACAATTACTTAGTAAACAAAACCAAATAAAAATGAAAAAAGGATTATTCACCATTTTCTCCTTATTGATGGTATGGAATTTGGTTAAAGGCCAGCAAACAGACCTCTCGGGTAGCTGGACTACAGAGGCGAATGGGGTCAACCATTTACTATTGATATCAGGGTCTTATTTCAGCCATACCCTTTACGGAAAAGAGGATGGAGCATTCATCATGACCATGGGAGGCCAGTACTCTACCAATGATTATGGGCAAACCAAAGCTA
This sequence comes from uncultured Saprospirales bacterium, assembly GCA_937926355.1. Lineage (GTDB taxonomy): Bacteria > Bacteroidota > Bacteroidia > Chitinophagales > Saprospiraceae > CALAZP01. The sequence goes on along the minus strand of CALAZP010000321.1, from coordinate 3,324 downwards.
CGATAGAATTCAATTCACAAGATCCTTCTATGGTTGGCATGACTCATTATGTGGATATGAAAAGGGAAGGCGATCAGCTTAGAATCAACGGAACAGAAGGAGTCGTTCCCGCAGAATGGAAATCTGCTGATTTGACCAACAAATCTACCCCGTTAACCGGACCATGGTTAATGGCTGGAAGAAAAAATCAAAATGGAGAAATTAGCCGCCGGGAAACTGATGTTCCGAGAAAGACCATGAAATTATTAACCGGAACTAAATTTCAATGGATTGCTTTCAATACTTCAACAGGAGAATTCTTTGGATCAGGAGGAGGATCCTATGAAGCTATAGATGGCAAATACATAGAAAAAATTGAATTCTTCTCCAGAGACAACACCAGAGTAGGCGTTGAATTACCTTTTAATTTCGAAGTTCAAGGTTCTGATTGGCACCACAGTGGAAAAAGCAGCAAAGGAGATCCCATGTATGAAGTTTGGACCAAAAGGAAATAATAAATATTAAGGCACGTTAAACTAAAATCTGCAAATAGCATTTTATTTGCAGGTTATTTTTATTTATCAAATCAAATCAAACTATGAAAATTTCATTGGTTAATTTTCTTGCCTTACTGTTAGCCGTAGTATTTACCTCTTGCGGCGAAGCTCCAAGTACTACAAGTGAAACTGCTGAAGAAACGACAGCCACTACTTCTGAAGAAGGTGCTGGTTCTGAAACCGTTCTTTCAGGAGATAACTTCGAAGTAGTAATTACTGATGGGGAAGCTTCCTCACCCAGAAAACAATTAACTGGAACTGCTGCTGGTGCGGCTGTAACAATTGATTATGGATCTCCTTTTGTTAAAGGTAGAACCATTTGGGGAGACCTGGTACCTTACGATAAGGTCTGGAGAACCGGTGCAAATGCTGCTACCACTATTGAATTTGCTGCAGATGTTACCATCGAAGGCCAACCTTTGGCTGCTGGCAAATACGCACTTTTCACGATTCCTGGTATGGAATCTTGGCAAGTAGTATTCAACACCACAACTGATCAGTGGGGTTCAGGAAGCTATGACGAAGCAAATAATGCATTAGTCGTTACCGTTACTCCTCAAGCAAGAGAAGAAATGGCAGAAAGCATGGACTTCACTTTGGACGGCGATGCTGTCGTACTACACTGGGAAAGATTGATGGTACCTTTTACCGTAGGTGCTGCTCAATAATAAACAGACACAAGAGGCACTCATTTTTGCAGTGCCTCTTTCACTATTTCATCCAAACAATCAGATAAACTCAATCCAGCTGCTTTAACCTGCTGCGGGATAATGCTATTAGGTGACATGCCAGGAATGGTATTGATCTCAAGTAGTTTAAACTGTCCATCATGTAGTATATAATCTACTCGACAAAACCCCTTTCCATTGAGCACTCTGTATATTTTTTCAGTCAATTTCTGGCAAACTTCCACCTCAGCAGGGGTCAATTCAGCAGGGGTGATTTCCTCACTTTCATTTTCGTATTTAGCCTGATAATCAAAAAACTCCCGAGTAGTTTTAATTTCAGTTATAGGCAATACCCTGATTGATCCTTCATAGTTAAGGACGCCATTAGAAAATTCCCTCCCTTTCATAAATTCTTCGACAATGACCTCGTCGTCATACTTTAATGCAAGTGCGACAGCAGCTGTTAAATCCTCCGTTCGGGCAACCTTGGATACGCCATAACTACTGCCATTCTTATTGGGCTTGACAAAAAGAGGAAAACTTAAATCACCAACCAAAGTAAAAAGATCTCCTTCCTGACCTTTATGAACCAACCTAGAATTGGCCATAGGGATATTAAAATTCCTCAAATAATCCTTAGTCGCTTGTTTGCTAAAAGTAATAGCAGAACATAAAATTCCACAGCCTGTGTAAGGAATACCTACCAGTTCAAAATACCCTTGCAATCCTCCATCTTCAGCAGGATGTCCATGCAACATTTGATAGACCAAGTCAAAGGTAATTCGATCCTTTTGGGGAAGCGTCAAACTAAAATCATTTAAATCTAGAGGGGTGTTAGAAACCTGATCAATAAATTTTCCCTTTTCCAGTACGATAATGCGAACCTCGTATTTCGCTGGAGAGAGGTGGTTGAAGATAGTCTGTGCACTTTTAAGGGAAATTTCCCTTTCAGCTACATCTCCACCAGTTACTAAGGCAATGCTAATTTTTCCCATGTTCTATCTAAGGATTAAACCAATAGGTGAGTTTGGCAACCAAGGCTCTATTGCGAATACTAAACTGGCTGAAACCTCCATCAGCATTGAAATTATCTGTGAAAACTAAGAAGAAGTCAGATACCGGAGCATACCTCCATTGTAATCTGGCATTAACATTTAAGTTCTCTAATTGATTATTGTATTGAACAAAAGTCGTCAAAAAGATTTTCTTGGAAAAGGTCAAATCGAACCTCGGTCCTACCAACCAAATACTAGCTGGTTCAAAATCTCCTTTTAAATCGATATAATTATAGTTGACATTCATGGCAATAGAACCATAAGGTTGGAATCGATAGGTAATTTGAGATTCAACTCCCGTCCTAAAACCACTATAAAAACTTCCATATCTGGGCTCTACCTCATAAAAGAAAGTTTGCCGCTGATCCGATCTATAATTAAAAGCCCACTCTGTAAAGACAAAAGAATCTCCTGCTCTTAATGCCACCCCTTCTTTTTGTCGTCGGGTAGGATCAAAATCATTCATCAAGGTCAGATTATTATACACCATAGTCATTCCCCCCTGTGCTCTAGTATTGGTCTCAAAACTCCATTCCGCTTCTACTTGACGTTCCGAAAGGGTCCATGGATCAAAAATTTCATTGCCATCCTTTCCTATTTGCCAAAAGAATCGAGTATCCACCATCAGACTATGAAAACTAATTTTATCGCTCTTGGGATAAAAGAAAATCTCTGCCTCAGGACTGGCCAATAAAATATCCTTTCTCGGTATAAACCCAACCTCTGCTACGAAACCATTACCAATTTGAACATGTGCCCATTCCGCCCTAAATTTCCGGGTAATATATTCTATAGAACTCCCATGTACCCATTGATGCTCTAATTTTTCTGGAGTAATGGCTTTGTGAAGAAAGACCTTGGCATTCCATTTATTGTCAGCAGAAAGTAGTCGATATTCTGCCCCTATAACTCTATTGAATTCGTTATAATTACCCCCATCAACTGATCCCGTAGCTTGTTTGTTAATCCCAAAAAATGAGAAGTTAGATCGATTAAATACCTTTTGTTGGAAAGCAGCTACGGTGTAATTAAAAGCGGGCAAACCACTTTCAGGGAGGGCTGCAG
>CALAZP010000320.1 GCA_937926355.1 uncultured Saprospirales bacterium | reverse complement strand
AAGGTCTGCTGGTCGAGGGTAAAAACGGATTTCAGATGAACCAGCTTGTCTACCGCCAGGTCATCCGCCTTCTTAAACGTCGTAACGTGCTGCACTAAACCGACACCCCAACTGAACTTTACTTTTATACAACTCAAGCCTTGTGAAAGATCCAAATAATGCCAGAAAATCTCTATATTGGCATTAATTTGATTTCAAAAAAAGACCAGAAATACGTATTTTTGGTAAAAATTGGGTTCAATATGCCTAAAATATTAGAGAAAAGATTGATCGAAGAGTTCAAGGGTAAGGAGTTCTTTTCTCGCGAAGAACTTTTTCAATTCTACAGTTACTTCGAACCCGAACTGAAAGAAGGAACTTTTGGGTGGAGAATTTACGACCTGAAAAAAAGAAACATCATTAAGCCTCTCAAAAGAGGACTTTATAAAATCTCGTGTAAACCCAAATACAAGCCGGACATCTCCCCCAATCTCCTCAAAATTGCGAAACAACTATCTGAAAAGTTTGATGAAGTCAACCACTGTGTTTGGGAAACGGTATGGCTAAATGAATTTGTAAAACACCAAACGAGCAAATCAATGTTGATCATTGAAGTGGAAAAAGGATTCGAAGAATCATTCTATTATGCATTAAAGGACAACATGCACAGGGAAGTTTTTTTGAATCCGGACGAAAAAGATATTGACCTCTACGTTGCCGAGAGCAATCAACCTGTCATCGTTAAGAAGCTGCTAACTAGAACGCCCCTGATGAAACGAACAGAAAATAAGGTCAAGTTCTACACTCCCAGTCTTGAGAAGATTCTTGTAGATCTTTTCGCTGAAGAACGCCTGTTCTATCATCTGCAAGGCGGTGAATTGATACACATTTATGAAAATGCCCTCAGTAATTACACTATCAATTTTACTACCTTATTCAGCTATGCAAAAAGAAGGGAAAGAGAGCACGATATAAAGCAGTTCATGACCAGCCATATGTCTCACCTTGTAAAGGACATTATTGATGATTAAAGATAAGTGTTTTACGAAAGAGTGGTTGGAGCAATTCAAAAAGCAAAAGGACCACAGACGAATTGACAAAATCATTCTCGAAAAAATGATTCATGCGTTGCATTTGCTGGAAAGGCTCAAGGCTAATGGACTGGACTTCGTCTTCAAAGGTGGAACTAGTTTGGTACTTCTGCTCAAAGAAGGAAACCGATTCTCAATTGACATTGATATTATCTGTAAAGTGGAAAGAAATGACCTTGAAGAAATCCTGAATAAGGTTATTGATACTTCCCACTTTACAAAATGGAAGCTGGACGAACACCGTAGTTACCAGCTGGGAATTCCTAAAGCTCATTACAAGTTCTCATTCGATACCAAACAGCAGGGTTCCGGTACCATCATGTTAGATGTGCTCATCGAAGATTCGATTTATCCTGCACTAGCCGAACTGCCTGTTCAAACAAAATGGATCGAAACAGAAAAAGCTACCTTGGTTACCGTTCCCACAATTGATGCTATAACTGGTGACAAGCTAACGGCTTTTGCTCCTAGCACGATCGGAATTCCCTATTTCAAGGGAAAAGACAAGCAACCGTTCTCCATGGAGATATGCAAGCAATTATTCGACCTGAGCAAATTGTTTGAGCATATATCAGACATTGAAATGGTAGCGAAAAGCTTTATGGCTTTTGCCAAACAGGAAATTAACTACCGAAAAAAAGGAACCCCTGAAAACGATCTAACACCTGAAAAGGTGCTGCAAGATACTATTGACACCTGTAAGATTATTGCTAAAAAAGGTGGCGGGTCGAATGATGAAAAACAAAAGTTTGCCGAATTACAAAGAGGGATTAAAGCGTTTGATTTCGGCTTTCTGATGTCGGGTAACTTCCGAATGGATGATGCTGTGCCTGCCGCAGCTCGAATAGCATATCTCGCAGCTAAAATCCTGATAAGCGACATGACGCCCATTGCTTACTACAAAGGACAGGATATAAAAGAATTGAATATAGAATATCCGGACTGGAATTTTTTGAACAAACTGAAAAAGCAATCTGATAAATCATCATATTACTATTGGTATCAGACTGTTCAACGAATTAAGAAGGATGCAGCATAACATACATTACCGAGCCAAAGCAAAACGAAAATGTGTATAACCCAATGTGTGGTTCAGGTGGGATTCTATTGAACTCTGCTCTCTATTTGCAGAAAGAAGGCAAGAAATTGCAGGTTAGTACTATTTTACAATATAAAACTATAAATTCAGAGTCAGTGCTATCTACAGTTTAGTGGGTTGAAATCCGCTACTACGCATACATAAGACCTTTATTACCACTATG
>CALAZP010000319.1 GCA_937926355.1 uncultured Saprospirales bacterium | reverse complement strand
AAAATTTACTCAAAATTGCCAAAGGTGAAAAAATCGGTACGCTAGTTGCTGGTTAATTAATAGTTGACAGCCATAGCTAGTGTTGCCAATCTTATAGACGCAGGGTTACCTTCCAATTAAGATTGGCCATAAGGAAAATTTACTCAAAATTGCCAAAGGTGAAAAAATCGGTACGCTAGTTGCTGGTTATTTAATAGTTAACAGCCATAGCTAGTGTTGCCAATCGTATAGACGCAGGATTACCTCCAAGTAAACATTGACAGCAAGCATCTAGAGTGGCTCCCGTAGTCATCACATCGTCCACTAATAGAATATGACGCCCTCTAATAGCCTCTCGATCTGATAATCTAAAAGATTCTATGATATTTTTTAAACGCTCCTCTCGCCCCATTTTAGTTTGACTTGACTTAGATTTTAACCGCTCCAAAACAGTGGGATATACCGGAACTTTCATCTCCATTTCCATTCCTTTAGCCAGAACCTCACTTTGGTTATACCCTCTGGATAATTGGCGTTCTCGAGTTAATGGAACAGGAACAATAGCGTCTATATTTTGATAGTGTAAACTACGATTCAATTGGCTCCCAAAGGCTTTACCCAATTGTATTCCAACCTCATGCCTTCTATTGTATTTCAACTCGTGCATTAAATTTTGAACCATCCCTCCAGGAGTGAAAAACAAATAAGAACAAGCTGTTACAAATGGAAATCGCCCCATAATGCGATCGGTAAAGCCATTAGTTAACAGTTCCCAATGGCGGGTGATTGGCAATTCAGATTCGCACTCAAAACAAAGGATTTGATCAGAAGGCCTTTCTTCAAATTGGCACCCTAAACAAAGTTTAGGTATAAATAAAGAGGTAAATCCATCCCACCATTTGGAAGTCATTACCTAAAAATGCACTATTATTGTATAAAAGTCAAAAAAAATCTGTCCCGATGAAACGAGACAGATTGAACAAAACAAAACGAAAAACCAACTTTATTCTTAAGAGAAAAAATTACTTTCTTACCAAAATTGCCATTATAACCGAGAACCTTTAATTTTGTTTTCTATTTTTCGACTTTTTGTGCTTTTAATTGTACGGAAAAGTCTACTTCCTTTCCTTTCCTATTTACCGTGATCTCCATTTGTGATCCCACCTGCGCTCTTCCGACCACTTCTTGCAGTTCAGCTACGCTTTTAATCTCTTTTCCACCAGCTTTCACAATGATATCCTTTGGTTGAATACCTGCATATTGCGCAGATCCTCCATTCATAAGGTTCTCAACAACAACTCCTTGCGAAATGTCCACCCCTAATTCTTCAGCATAATCTCCATTGAGTTCCAAAATTTCAACTCCTAAATACGGCCGCTGATAACTTCCGTAGGCCATGATATCATCCACCACCCTTTGCGCCAGTTGGACTGGAATTGCAAAAGAATATCCCGAAAAGGCCCCTGTTCTCGATGCGATGGCCGTATTGATTCCCAATAAATTTCCATATTTATCTACCAATGCGCCTCCACTATTTCCGGGATTCACTGCAGCATCTGTTTGAATAAACGACTCAATGGCATCGCCTCCACCCAACAACCGGATATTCCTTCCTTTCGCCGAGATGATTCCAGCCGTAACTGTAGAAGTCAATTCAAATGGATTTCCAACTGCCAATACCCATTCTCCTACCTGAGCTTCGTCAGAATTAGACATTTGCAGTACCGGCAAATCTTTTTCATCAATCTTAATTACCGCCAAATCTGATTTGGGATCTGTTCCCACAATTTCTGCGTCAAATTTTCTATTGTCGTATAAGGTTACTTCAATTTCATCGGCAAATTCTACCACGTGATTGTTGGTGATGATATACCCATCACTGGTGTAAATTACTCCGGAACCACTTCCAGCTCTAGGGTAGTTATACTCTTCCATTCCCCCCTCTCCAAAGAAAAACTTGAACGGGTTGGTATA
>CALAZP010000318.1 GCA_937926355.1 uncultured Saprospirales bacterium | reverse complement strand
CTTCAATTTTTGTAATTGTACAGCGAATAATTCTTAATCACTTTTGTAATGTCAAAGGAAAGAAAACAAATCAATCGAGAGGCAATGAAATTTTTTAACAACTTTTTACAGGCTAACCCAAGTGCTCAAAGATCAGCCCAAAGGATGGTGGTTTTGGCTTTTAGTTGTGTTTTTGCAATTGCCACAACCGCACAGGGATGGGAGCTTAATTTTGGAGGAAATAGTTTGGATGAAGGCCAAGCCATTATAGCCACTCCTGATGGAGGTTCACTGATTGTAGGATATGCTCAACCTGTGGGTTTAGATTTGGACCAAGATATTTCAATCAATGCCATAAGAACCGATGTCGACGGAACCGTAATTTGGAATCAATTTTATGACGACGGATTCGACGAGTTAGCATTTGATGTAGCCCAACTGAACGACGGAAATTTTGTAATTGTAGGTTATATTAGGTCAACACAAGATGCTGACACCGATATTTACTTACTAAAGATTAACCCCTACGGGAAAAAATTATGGCATCGAGTGTTGGGAGGTAGTTTCAACGACCAGGCCAAAGGTGTCGTCGCTCTGCCAGATGGAGGTTTTGCAATAACTGGTTTCACTTCCTCAGATATTAGTCCATCCCAAGTATTGGTCAGTAGGTTTACCTCTGATGGAGAGCAGATGTGGGAACAAACTTTTGGTGGAGCTAAGGATGATGCTGGATCAGCTATAGTGGTGGCAGGCAATCAATTGTACGTATTATCCAATTGGGTTAATCCAAATGGCAGCGACTCTGATATTTACCTGCATCAAATGACTCTTAATGGAGAATTGGGGTGGAATATAAAAAATGGTTCAAGTAATGTAAAGGACTTGGGAAATGATCTGATTGTAACTCAAGATGGAAACTTATTAATAGCTGGAGAACAAGGTAACGTAGGTCAAGTTTATCTATCAAAATACACCTTAAATGGAACGTTTTTATGGGAAAAATCCTTTGGCGGTTCTTTAGGTGACGATGCAAAGGCGGTAGTTGAGGATCAAGACGGTAATTTTCTTATTACTGGATCGGTAGAAACCTCAGAAGTTAATGTGGATTTGCTATTAGCCAAAACGGATCATGAAGGAAACTTAATATGGAGTAAAAATCATGGAAGGGTAGATCAATTTTTTGAAACTGGAAATGGAATAGCCATTAATGCACTAACTGGGCAATATTTAATCAGTGGTTCATTAGGAGGGTTCAGCAGTTTTGATAATGATATTCTTTTGCTAAAGGCAGATATAGCTGGAGAAATCCTAACCAATCATATTAAAGGAAGGGTGTTTTTTGATGAAAATGGAGATTGTGGAGAACAAATTGGAGAACAAGGGTTGGCAGGATGGATAGTGGTAGCTGAAAAAGAGGGAGTTGAATATTTTGCGAGTACAGATGAGCAGGGTTACTTCGACTTGAGAGTAGATACCGGATTCTACACGGTAGCACTTATTTCTGCTAACGATCATTGGATGCCTTGCTTTGAGATGTTTGATATCTTTTTACAAGATAGATACGAGGAGGAATTGATTGATTTCTCTGTTCAGCAGGCTAAAAATTGTCCCTACCCTGAAGTTCAGGTTAGTACAGCAAATTTGACACCTTGCTCCTCTGTTGGCTATGAAATTAACTACTTAAATCACGGACCAGTTGTTGCGAATGACGCGTATATAGAGGTAACATTAGATGAAGAACTGACCTATTTGTCCGGCGATATACCTTATGTAAAAGTAAAGGGAAATCAGTATACATTTAATGTAGGTGATTTAGATCCCTTAGAAAAAGGAAGTTTTACTATCCATGTAAATGTAAACTGTCAGGAAATTTTGAATTTGCAGGCAGTAAAAGTTACTGCTGAAATTTTCCCAGACACCGACTGTGGCGAAATACCTCAAGAGTGGGACCAGTCTGATTTAGAAGTAGAAACTATTTGTGAAGGAGATAAGGTAGCATTTAGAGTAAGAAATACGGGAATTGGAGACATGCAGGTAGCATCAAAGAGCTTTGTTATAGAAGACGACGTGATGTTTGCCGAGGAACCTATTCAATTGGAAAGTGAAAAGGATACTTTAATGCGATTTGAAAAAAATGGATCTACTTATCGAATCATTTTAGAGCAATCTGCTTTTCACCCTGCAAGATCAATCACTACTATCGCTTCAGAAGGATGTGTAACAGATGGTCAGGAATACAGTACTGGAAAAATGCTGATGTTTCCAGAAGACGAAGAACAAAATAATATTGATATAGACGTAGAAGAAACTATCGACTCCGAAATAGCGACAATGAGAGGCTATCCCAAAGGCTACCAAGATTCTATCTTGGAAAACAAAACCGATATTACATACAAAATTGTGTTTCGCAACAATGGAGTCGATACTTTGGACAGAGTGGTAATCAGGGATACCTTATCTGAATATCTAGATCTAACAACGTTGAGAGCAGGGGTAAGTAACTTCCCTTACACGTTGGAGGTGATGGAAGGAAGAGTGGTAAAGATTACTTTCACTGACCTCGAATTATTACCAAATAGCAGCGCAGGAGTTGTCGAAGACAACTCTGGATTCGTGACTTTCTCGGTGTCCCAAAAGCCGGACTTACCCCCCGGAACGGTCATTGAAAATAGCGCTGCTATTTTTTACGGATTGAATGC
>CALAZP010000317.1 GCA_937926355.1 uncultured Saprospirales bacterium | reverse complement strand
CTAATAATTCTAGTCCGGCTTTAGTCATTCCGTATGCAGCAAGGTTTTTGTGCGCTTGGTGGCCTGTTACAGACGACATAATTAGTATACTTCCCGGTTTTCCGCAGCTTTTTAGATATTTCCCCGCTTTTTGAATTAAATGGAAAGTACCTACCAAATTTAAATTCAAAACCCTATTGAGGTCTTCCATTTTATAGTCAAAAAAATCTCCGAAAAGGGTAATACCCGCATTGGCAATTACAATATCCAATCCACCTAATTGGTCAATGCAAGTTTCAACCATTTGATCGACTACCTCAACTTGAGACGCATCACCCGCAAATGCCACACATCCTTGGGGTAAATTCACCAATAAAGACTCCTCACAATCATTGACCAATACCGTCGCCCCTCTACCAGCTAGCTCAACAGCAATGGCCCTTCCTATGCCTTGACCCGCACCAGTAACCAAGGCAATTTTATTTTCAAACTCCATTTTATATTTTAAATCAGTCGGTTTTGAGTATTTTTACGAATGTCAATAATCAAATGTAATGAAAGAAAAATTCGTAGCGGAGTTAAGTTCCAAATATAATTCTAAAGGCCCCGCCCTTATTTTTGGAAAAGGAATGTTCAATAAAGAAGTAGTGTCGGAAGTGACAGTTGGCCTTCCTCTTAAAATGTTTAATCGTCACGGCTTGATAGCAGGGGCCACCGGGACAGGAAAAACAAAAACCTTGCAAGTCATAGCAGAAGGACTCTCCAATGCAGGTGTCCCCTCGTTAGTTATGGATATAAAAGGGGATTTGAGTGGCTTAGCAGAACCCGGTGATCAAGATAATGTGCACATTCAAAATAGGCACGACAAACTTCAGATACCATACGAATCAACTGGTTTTCCTGTGGAGCTTTTAACGCTTTCAGATGAAAAAGGAATCAGACTTCGAGCTACTGTTAGTGAATTTGGTCCAGTTTTATTTTCCAAAATCCTTGACCTCAATGATACCCAGTCCGATATCATGGCCATTATTTTCAAATATTGTGATGATAAAGGTCTGCCATTAGTAGATTTAAAAGATGTTCGAAAAGTACTACAATATGTTTCCGAAGACCCTTCGGGAAAAGCCGAATTAAAAAGGGATTACGGCGGGATTGCAAGCTCTTCCCTAAGCGCTATTTTGAGAAGTATTGTGGCCTTAGAACAACAAGGAGCAGATAAATTCTTCGGTGAACTGAGCTTTGATCCAGAAGACCTATTGGAAAAAAGAGGCGGTAAGGGAGTCATTAATATTCTCAGGGTAACCGATATTCAAGATAAACCCAATCTATTCTCAACTTTCATGTTGGGCCTGCTGGCTGAAATTTATAATACCTTCCCCGAACAAGGAGATAGTGACCGTCCTAAATTGGTCCTTTTTATCGATGAAGCTCACCTGATATTTAGAGAAGCCTCCAAAGCACTGCTGCAACAGATTGAGACGGTCGTCAAACTAATCAGGTCAAAAGGGATTGGTATTTTTTTTATTACCCAAGTCCCAGGTGATGTCCCTGAAGAAGTTTTAGGACAACTAGGAACGAAAGTCCAACACGCCTTGAGGGGTTTTACCGCTAAGGATAAAAAAGAAATAGACAAAGCCGTAGAAAACTATCCCATTTCCGAATTCTATGACGCCTCTAGAGTCATTCAAGAATTGGGCATTGGGGAGGCATTTATAACGGGCCTGAATGAGAAAGGAATTCCCACGCCCCTAGTACATACCTATTTGAGGGCCCCACAGTCAAGGATGGATGTTCTGACCGAAAGTGAAATTGATAAAATTGTTAATCGAAGCGAATTGGTGGATATTTATGGAAGAGAAATGGATAAGGAAACCGCTTACGAAATCCTGTTGGAAAAAATGGAACGGGTCAACGGAATAGAACCCGCCACTCGCCAAACCCATCAACCGGCTTCCCCAGATGAACCCTCTATGTTGGAGACCTTGATGACCAGTTCAGCTGGCAGACAATTACAAAGGACATTAGTAAGAGAAGGGACAAAATTACTTTTCTCTATGTTAGGTGCCAGCGGAAGATCTAGACGAAGGAGATAACCCATAAGTTTATAATATATTATTGGATATGAAAAGAAGAACAGCACTCATCAATATTGCAATTGGAACCGGCACCTTAGGACTAATGCCTTTTTGTACCACCAATCCATACCAAGCCTTCAGCCTATTGCCATTTTCCAAAAAACAGTTTGAAAGGATTATTCAACTGTCCAAAATTATAGTACCTCCTCAGGAGGATAGCTTTGCTACCCCTGAAGACCGGACTACCTTTTTATTAACCATGCTGCAGGACCTCCAGACGGATGAAGAAATGCTAACTTTTGCCGAAGGCGTAAGGGCATTAGAAAGGCTGTCCATTGATTTTGAAAACCCCACTGAGACCTTAACTCTTATTAGCTCCCTCATCGAGGAGGAGGGGATTCAAGGCGCTGCTTTGAGGACGATCAAACAATTCTCTTTAAGACATTTTATGACTGCTCAAGCCTATATGGAATCCATTCAGGGATATGAATTTATACCTGGGAGGTACGAGGGTTGTGTAGCGATAAACTAGATA
>CALAZP010000316.1 GCA_937926355.1 uncultured Saprospirales bacterium | reverse complement strand
AGTGGCTTCGCTGAAATTTCCCAATAAAATTTGGTTATTACAAACCTTAGGACTGATAGGTGAATGCGTTAAATTGGGTTTATCGAGTAGGGTAATTGAAAAAGGGGAAGACCAAGCACTCCGACAAGAGGAAATTTGATTTTCAACCAATACCCTAAAGGTGTAGGTCCCATAAATAGGTTGGCCATTGGAATTGGTTGGTTCTGATGACCATTCTATTACTGTTCCATCATTGCTGATGGAAAGCTCATTAGCCTGAGTAAATCCAGGTGAATAGGTGGTGCCGTTTTCTAGATTACTCAAAGAAGGAAGGGCAATTGCTTCATAGACATAAATTTCTGAAGCAGGGAGGGCAGGAAATACCCTACTTCTATTTTCTGCGTTCCCCTCAGGTACACAAATATTCAAGTTTGATGCCCCCACAGTAGGGTCGGCCGGAAGGGGATAAATAGTAGGGGAAAAGGCCAATAATTTTTGGTGAATGCAAATGCCATCGGAAATATCTACCCCTATTTGTTGGCCGTCAATAAGCTCATCAGTTTGAATGAAGTTGGTAGCAGAATAATCTCCCAAATAATTGATGTTGGAAATTTGACCAGATTGAGGCCCTTCTGTATAAGTGAAAAAACGATAGAGGCTACCGCCACTGGCAGTGTAAGTCAGCGATTGGCCCGCACAAAATGCATCTACAGCTCCTCCATCAGCTCGAGAAGCTACCAAAGAAGTATTGTTATCATTAAGAGGTAATTCATCAGCTGCATCTTGCCCAAATGATAGTAGAATAGCAGCCTCTTCCCTATTGACTGCGGTGCTTTGGTTGATCACCACATCCATCTCCAAAAGAAAACCTTTACTGATGTCCGAACCTGATATTTTATAAAAAGTAGAGGTGTCGGGAGTCAGAAAAACAGTACTTGAAACGAGCGTTGTGCCGTTAAGTTTTAAGTTGTTAAGCGTGTATAAGGCATTATCGATATTATTGATTCCAAACTGGATAGCAGTGATACATTGAGGAAATGGAATAGTGCTTTGAAGTTCATAGGCCATCTCATCTACCTCCATTCTCACTGATAATTGGCTACTAGTGGCGAAAGGATCGTATTCAATGATAAAGTGGTTCAATGAAGCAGTGCTCCATCCCGGAGCTTCCAAACTATCCGCACTAGCAAGTGGAAAGTTTCCCGCCCTGAGGTTAGTTTGATTGCTTTGGTTATATAAATTTTCCAATTGCACACCGAAGTCCCCTACTCCATTTGGATGAGATTCACTAAATACCGCGGATTCCATCCCCCTTCCTAAATAGTCAAAAGATTGGGTATGAATGGCCGAAGGGATAAACAGTATAAAAAGGAGGAGCATTCGATACATATTGTAAAGATAATTAATTGTTAAATTAGCCTCAAATAAAAGGATATGGCTTATTTCCAAAAATTGGTTGTATATTGTTGGATGTGGGTTGGCTTGGTTAGTTGTGTAGCGGTAAACCAAGCCGATCGGGTCATTCTCCAAAGTATTAAAGCTCATGGATTTGATGACTTGGATCAAGCAAGTCTGGAATTTACCTTTAGGAATCGAGGATATACTTATTGGAAAAAAGAGGGGAGATTTGAATACAAAAGAATCCAGCGAGACAGTTTGATGAATGAAATAGTAGATCTTTTGGACAATGATGGGCTGACTCGGTATAAAAATGAAGCTATTGAACCATTGAATGCAAAAGATAGCGCTGCTTATGCTTCCTCAGTTAATTCTGTGATTTACTTTGCGTTGCTGCCTTATTTCTTGAAAGATCCAGCAGTTCAAACTTCTTACCTTGGTATTCGAAAAATTGGGGACAAGGAATATCACAAAATCAAGGTGGGTTTTGAGGTTGAAGGGGGAGGTAAGGATTTTCAGGATGAATTTGTTTATTGGTTTGATACGAATACTTATTTATTAGATTACCTGGCCTATAATTATTTGACAGATGGAGGTGGGGCTCGGTTTAGGAAAGTGACTCAGCGGATAGCCGTTGGATCTTATCTATTTAACCAATACGATAACCTGAAACCAGTACCTGCTTCCATGGAAGTTGAAAAATTTGATGTGCTTTACGAGGCGGGGAAGTTACAGTACCTATCGTCTATAGTATTGGAAGAGATCAAGATTCATTAATTTGAAACCAGTGAAAATACTTGTAATTAGATTCTCTTCAATAGGGGATATTGTTTTGACGACTCCAGTTCTTCGAGCTTTAAAAAAACAGCTTGGAGCGGAGGTTCATTTCTTAACCAAGAAACAGTTTGCCGCCATCCTCGCCCCCAATCCCTTTATATCAAAGATTCTAGAATTTGATCAAAACCTTCGTCAATTGCGCACTGCAATTAGAGCGGAGCAATATGACCGAATTATTGATTTGCATCATAATTTGAGGAGTTGGCTAATCACTTGGGGAATGTTTACTCCAACGAAACGATTTGACAAATTGAACTGGAGAAAATGGTGGTTAGTGAGGTGGAAAAAAAATTTTTTACCGAAGGTGCATATAGTAGATCGATATTTGGCTACGGTTAAGGAATTGGGGATAAAAGCAGATGGAAAGGGGTTAGATTTTTTTATTTCTCCGGAAGATCAAGAGGTTTCCGGATTACCTAAAACGCCCTATTTAGCTTTGGTAGTTGGCGCAGCTCATGCTACCAAGAGAATTCCTATGCTTATTTTAAAAAAGATAGTATTGTTAAGTCCAATTTCTGTGGTGGTTTTGGGCGGAAAGGAAGATACCGCTACTGGTTTGGAATTAGCAAAATGGATGCCGGAGAAGGTGGTCAATTTCTGTGGAAAATTGACCTTAGGTCAATCGGCTTTTGCTTTGCAATCAGCTCGAAAGGTCATCACTCCAGATACTGGATTGATGCATATTGCCGCAGCTTTTGATCGAGAAATTATTTCGATTTGGGGGAGTACCGTACCTGCATTTGGGATGACTCCTTATCAGACGAGCAAGAGTAGTGTGGTGGAGGTGGAAAATTTGGATTGTAGGCCATGTTCTAAGATTGGTTTTTCAGATTGTCCTAAGGGTCATTTTAAATGTATGAGGGGGTTAGATTTGCAGCGTATAGGTCAGCTCATTAACCAAAGTTGAAAAAGATTATTTATCTTTCAGTTTTGTTTGCTATAAGAACAGCCAGGTCAGTCGAAAAGGAGTATTTATGAGAATAAATCGGTGGTTTTGGGTATTTATTTTATTTATTGGATGCGGTGCCATTATCAAGGCACAGGATATTCATTTTACCCAATTCAACATGTCTCCTCTTACTTTAAATGCCTCCAATACTGGTGCATTTGAGGGTACAGCTCGAATAACGGGAATCTATCGAGACCAATGGTCCAGCTTCCTCAGAAACCAGTTTACCACCTCTTCATTTTCAGTTGATGCCCCGTTGCTAACTGGTTTCAAGGAAAATCATTGGGTAGGTGTTGGGGGTATTATTGTAAGCGACGAAGCGGGTACTTCAAGGTTAGCGACCAACATAAGTAAGTTATCTATTGCCTACCACTTAGGTTTGGGGAAAGGGTACAAGAATATTGTTTCTTTTGGCATTCAGGGCGGGAGTATTGAAAAAAGAATGCGCCCTGATGATTTAAGATTTGCAGATGAATTTCCTGAAGATGTTGGGGGTGGCGGTGCTGGATTTGGAAAAGGGGTAGATCGAAACTTTATGGATAAAAAATCTGCTACTGATTTTGGGCTAGGGGTGAAGTTTAGGAGTTTGTTGAGCGACAAACAAAGCATAGTAATTGGGTTGTCTGTTAATCATTTGAATCAACCTAAAATTAGTTTGTTAAGTCAAGGTGACGGTCAGGAAAATTTCAGACTACCTGTGCAGTTTGCAGGGTTTGCCAACTACAAACAATTAATAACGGAGGGAGTCACTATAGAACCTTCTTTATTTTTTCAGACTATGGGAGGCACTTCCGAGGTAGTTGTTCAAAGTGTAGCGGGTTATCAGTTTAACGAAGACCTCATTTTAAGAGGGGGATTAGGATACCGTTTGGGAGATGCGGCACAGCTTTTATTGGGAGCTGATTACGAGGACTTCAGGGTGGGGCTCGCCTATGATTTGAATACTTCTTCTTTGGTTGCGGCTACCAAGTCGGTTGGTGGGTTCGAATTGGCTTTATCGTATATCATCAAAATTTACAAAAAGCCAGATGTAATTCCCGCTATCCTGTGTCCAGATTTTTAATAGAGGAGGTAAACCAAAGGTGGCGACTATTTCGTTAATGTTAAAGAATTTCATACAAAAGTCAATGAGAAGGATTTTTCTAACACTTGGTACCATATCCTTGGGAATACAATTCTTAACGGCTCAGCCTATTCGTAAATCATCTTATGAGACCATGCTTGAGGTGGCGGAAGAGCAGTACCAGTTGGGTGATTATTACAATGCTATTGAGTGGTATGAAAAGGCTTTTGAGGAGAAAGGAGATCGAGAGTTATTACCTAGGATTGCCGAATTGCATTATCGATTGAGGGATTACGTAAGAGCCGAGCGCGCTTATGCTAGAATATTGAGGAGGGATAATGAGGGGTTGATGGATAGTCTAAGATATTACTACGGTCGTTGTTTGAAGATGAACGGAAAATACCCTGAAGCTATTGAGCAATTTGGGGCTTTCATTAGGACAGCCGAGGATCCAACCTTAATAAAATTGGCTGAAAATGAAAGACAAGGTGCCGAGTTGGGAATAGAAATAGGGGAAACCACCAAAGGGGTTTCTGTTGAAAACGCCGGACGGGGGATTAATTCGCCATTTTCGGAATATGCGCCAACGTTATATAGAGGTGGCAAACAATTATACTACGCTGGATTTGATACCAAAGATGTTATATTATTGGACGATCAGGCGGAAAATTATCACGCCAAAATTTATGTGGCATCCAAAGATGATTTGGAGTGGGACGATG
>CALAZP010000315.1 GCA_937926355.1 uncultured Saprospirales bacterium | reverse complement strand
CTCATACCCAGCTCCAGCTACCCAGTTTTCATATATGGTGGCCTTTTCCTCAAAAATATCATCAGAGGCAATGAAAAAATTAGCAACAGCACCTTCCTTCAAATGTCCTAAATCAGGGGCATTTAATAAATCAGCAGGAATGCTAGTTAGTGCCTTTAAGGCTACCTCACGGCTTAATCCATGCTCAACAGCTTTTCTGATATTCTTCCAAAAATCTTCTCCCTTCCTTAAATCAGCTGAAGTAATAGAAAATGGAACTCCAGCAGCCTCTAGTGCTGCTAAATTTCCAGCAGCCATCTCCCAATGCTTCAAGTCCGTCAAACTATATTTATAATTTTCCAGCGGATTGCTTACATCAAATGGATCGGGAAAACTAACAGGGACAATCAAGGTGGCACCCGTAGCTTTAATTTCATCTATCCGCTTATACGAATCGCCATCCGTCTTTATGATATATTGTACCCCAAATTCATCCCCTAATTTATCAGCTCTTAGAACCGTTACCCAATCGGTAACTTCAAAAAATTGAGGTAAATCTTGAGTAGCTAACCAAGAGTTTAAAGTCTTATCTGTAAACGGAGGGTGATCAAATTGCTGGTACCACTCCGCATCTAAATAAGTTTGACGCAACAGCGCTATAAAACCCATATTAGATACTGGATAATTTTGTCCAGAAGATCCCTTTGCAAAGGAATAATGGGCACCCACTTGATCGCGATAGACCATTTCATTCGAAGTGCCTTTGCCTAAGAGCGCCAAACTACTGGTTCCTCTAGCTAATCCATCAGCACGATGAATTTGGGCTGCCCCAAATCCCATCTTTCGAATATTAGCAGCTTCCTTTTCATCAACTTCAAATACAGAGGAAGCTTCAAAATCCGCTTTTATAGCTTCATTGGCATTGTAAGGCCCCTTAACAGAAGTTTGAATCTGCTCTGCACTGCTAAAGCTTCTTCCAGAACCCCTCTCTGGTCTGGGAATTCCATAGTTCGACCATAATTCAACCAATCCCGGGTAAATATATTTTCCATCTAAATCGTGAACCACATACCCATCCGGAATTTGAATATCAGATCCAGAGGAAACGACTTTACCATCTTTAACCAGTAAAGTAGCTTTATTAATTTTCGTAGAAGCATCCAAATACAGGGTCGCATTAGTAAAAGCATGCGCACCAGGACGTTCGTCCTTCACCCCGTTAACTGGAAAAGTCTCCTGTGCCATCACCTTACCTCCTAAGCAGAGATACAGCGACAGAAAAAGTAACACTCCTTTTTTCATCCTAAGTAATTTTATTTTGAATATTTAACGGAAAATACAAAATCAAAGCCGAAAATTCAGCAATATCGACCGAAGACCTGATTTTATAGCCTTAATTCCAGTTTTTACTGAAAATTCTTGTTTGGAGTAGATTTATTCAATAAGTATTGAAATAAAATTACAGCCACCAGCTTCTTTATGAAAAGAAAAACAGCCAACAGTTTTGCTTTTAAAAATCTGTTGGCTGTACCATTTAACTTTATCCTCCGAAATCGTCGAAGGCAATATTTTCGTCTGGAACACCTAAATCATCCAGCATTTGCATAACAGCTTGATTCATTAGAGGTGGTCCACATAGGTAGTATTCAACTTCCTCCGGCTCTGGGTGATTCTTTAAGTAATTTTCGAATAAAACTTGGTGAATGAACCCTATAAAACCATCGCCATCCTTATCGTTCAAATCAGTTTTCACTTTCCAGTTATCTACCTCCTTAGCCATACGCTCATCTGATAAAGCAATATTGTAAG
>CALAZP010000314.1 GCA_937926355.1 uncultured Saprospirales bacterium | reverse complement strand
AACCTATCCCAAACAGGCCCTTGAATAACCTATCCCAAAGGGAACCAGGCGGAGCAATCAAGCCTTCAAGGGTAGCGTAATAGTGAAAAAATCCCCATTGATTTTGGATTCTGTCGGTTACAGGATCGAATGTCTTAAAATAGAGTAGGGCGGGCAAAACAATGAGGATTCCCATAATCAGGGAGGATAGATTAATGCCTAATGGTCTTTTAAGAAAAAGACCGAATATACCTGCTGATATTAAGAGGGCTGCAGGCCCGGTGCCTGCGTAGGGGTTGTTAAAAGTAAAGAAAAGCAAAGCGATCCATACGGGTACATCTTTCCATTCAAAGACATTCTTTTTTCCTAAATACCACCAAATAGAAAGAGGGATGAGAAAGGGATAGGCCAATCCAAAATGGCCATTAATTCTAATGATTTGAGGGGAGAGCAAACTGATTAAAGGAGCGAAGAGAGCTGCAATCCAAAGGGGAGTTTTGAGTTGACGTAAAACTAAAAATATAAAAATATTGGCGAGGATAACGCTCCACACATTTAGTCCATTGGCGATGCCTAGGACTTTATCGCAAAGCGGAAACCAGTTTAGGTGAACCCATTGCAAAAGGGTGGAGAGGGCCCCTTGTGCATCCGTTAAAAAGACCAGTTCACCGTGAGGATAATTCATGCTAGAGAGCAGGGTTCCGTCTCCGTGGCAAATATGGAAAACCATATTGTAGTATATGGAGAGGGCATCTCCCCCGTAGGCAAACATGGAGTTATTAGGTCTGAAAAAATAATAGCCTACCATAGGCCATGCCAGCAACATGGCCAACAAAATGGAGGCTAACAGATATAAATAGCTTTTTTTCAATTATTAAAATTTAACCAATAATTGAGTTTGACTGTCAAATTCCAATACTGGCTGTTGTCTAATACGTTGATTTCCGAACTATTGAAAACAATAAATAAGTCAGAAGCCGGTTGATACCTCCATTGTAACCGGGAATTAAAGTTCCAAAGTTTCCTCTGTTCATTGTATTGATATAAATTGGAAAAAAACAATTTATTCGTAAGGGTTAAATCCGCCTTTATTCCTAAGACGGTGAAGGTATTTTTATTCCAGGGGGCAGGCAGATCAATTGAATTGTAGTTGACGACTGAACTTAAGGAGAGGTAAGGCTGAAATCGATAGCCTATTTCTGCACCCATTGCAGATCTTTTGCCACCATTGAAGTACCCTCCTGTTTGTCCCGCAAGGGTAAAGGTGAGCAGTGATTGAGGTTTGCTATTGTACTCAAAACCCACTTCATTCCATTGGTGCTCTGTTCCCGATTCAAGTACCGCAATGCCAGTACGGATGGGATCAAAAGTGTTTTGCAGTCTGATGTATTGATTAATAAAACCGAGCTCTAGGGTGCTTCGGTTGAGAAAATTAAATAAGTATCCAAAATAAGTCGTTCTATCGGTTTGGCGCCCTTGTGGATTGAAAAAATAGGTTTGATTAATAGAAGGTCCATGAGAGAGTAGGGCAGATTTTCGATTGAGATAGTGCAGGTATCCCACTTTGGCGTCAGTTTTAGTAAACCCTCGCCTGGGAACATATCCGACTTCTGCATTAAAATTTTCTCCTACGATTTCTTGTTGGAGTTTGATGTTCCACTTAAAGGATTTGTATTCTACGTGGCCTGCAATAGCGTGGGTCTGGTCCGGTTGATCGGGCGAGAAAGATTTCATAACGAAAGCTTTGCCGTTCCACAAGTTATTGGGGGAGGCAAAATTGAATTCCATCCCCATATTTCGGTTGTACTTTTTATGGATGGAGGTTTCAGGAGTGGTCCCTTCTGGGTAATTAAACGATTGTTTGTTGACCATCATAAAGTTGACATTGGACCGGGCTAAAACTTTTCTTTGTAAAGTCACTACACCGAAATTTTGATTGGGTAATCCCTCATCTGGTTGACTTTGAGTTTGGATATTCATCAGACCTAACCGCCAATTATTATCGAGGTTGCCGCTTATTCGAGCTCCAGCTTGTATGGGCACTCCTAGTCCAATTCTTCTGCTAAAAAATGGTCGGATAGTTCTGTAACCTATGTTGGCAAACAAATCCGCATTTTCCAGAAAGAATTGTCTCCTTTCGGGGAAAAACAATTCAAAGCGATCTAAATTGGTGACTTGCTGATCGACTTCAGCTTGGGAAAAATCTGGATTGACCGTTAGATCGAGGTTAAGAGAGGGCGTCAAACTCACTTTAGCGTCTCCTCCGATTTTTAATTTATTTTCAGCTGGATTTCCATTTTCTGAAGCGGACATTGCCAAAGTGTAGGGAATCAAAGAGACGTTATTTTTTTGTACTGGCGGAGGGTTATCCCAAACCAATACTCCTGTGTACGCTAAACTTACGGAAGGGAATTGACGAGGAACTGGAGCCCAGCTGGATTTTTCATTTGCTTTTAAATCTAATCGACTGAAGTTGATGCCCCATTCTTTTTCTCCTTCTTTATACCGTATTGATTTGAGGGGAATCGCCATTTCAGCAATCCATTTTTCATCGTCATAGGTAACTGCTGAGACCCATTTGGTATCCCAATTGAGATCCACACTGCCTCCGTTTGACATAGTGCCGTCCCATTGCGCTCCATAGGCAGATACTCCAAAGGAAAATCCTGTGGTTTTATTATTGAACGGATCCATTGCCAAAAGGAAGTTATCGTTTTTATTAAACGAAAAATCCCTACGGAGGGATTCTATGATGTAGTTGCCTTGAACCGAATTATTGAAAAAAATCAATGATAAGTAAAGGTTTTTGTCGTCGTAGGTCATTCGGATTTCGGAAAACTGGGTAGCGAGGGCAGTGTCTACGGGTTGAATCATATGGAAATTTTCAGCTACGTCGCATTGGTTCCAAACAGGTTCATTGAGCAATCCATCTATTTCGATATTTTGATCAGTTTTAGCGATATGTAATCTGAAATTTTCATTGATTTTTTGCGCCCAACTGGCTTTTGCCGCAAGGCATAATAAAATTAAGGTAAGATGATTTTTCATAGGTGTTTTGTTATCTAATGGAGGCCCTTTGGAGTCTATCATTAATGGCAATGCCTAGACCCCTTTCGGGAAAAAATTCTGCTATAATTAGATCGGGTTGTAGGGCATCTAAGGTTCTCATGGCGGAGAATAAATTCTGAGCAGCTTCCTGGAGGTCTCCTTTTGGGGAGAGGGCGATTTGATGTTGATCTGGAAGGAAGTCATAGTGATTTTGGAAGGCCAAAACAGCGATATTTTCCAAATTGGGATTATTGGCCCAATCTCCTGGTAGGCCTCGCACTAGCTTGGTGGAGGGAGCGTAATGGCTGCTAATGGAACCGGGTAAATTGGGTAGGGTGTTTTTTGGAATTTGGTGATATTTGACTTTGAGGGAGGTTTCGCTTTGAATTTTTTCTTTACTCAAACCTCCTTTTCGAAATATGGTTAAAGTTTTATTGACTAACCCAACAATGGTACTTTCTATCCCTACGTTACAGGGCCCTCCATCGAGGATATAAGATATTTTGCTGCCCAGTTGGTCATCCACGTGTTGGGCGGTAGTTGGACTGATGTATCCAAATGGATTGGCACTGGGGGCAGCCACAGGAAAAGGGAGGGCTGCTAATACCGAAAGGGTAAGCGGGTGGTTGGGAATCCTCACGGCTACCAATGACGAGCCGGATGTTACCAAATCTGGGATGTCATGCCTTTTGGGAATGAGTAAAGTCAATGGACCTGGCCAAAAATTTTCTGCCAAAGAGAGGAGTTCCTCTGGAATATCGAGGCCAAATTTTTTAAATTGATCGATGGAGTGGGTATGAACAATTAGCGGGTCAAAAGAAGGCCGATTTTTGATATTGAAAATTTCGGAAACTACTTTTCTATCTAAAGCATTTCCGGCTAGTCCGTAAACCGTTTCCGTGGGAAGGGCGACGACCTCCCCTTTCATCAATAACTCAGCGGCCTTGGTGGTGGATGTCCCAATTTCAGCCATCTTAAAAACCTTGGCCATTTTTAGGTAACTGCTCCGGAATCAAAAACAGCTCCGTTTGCCGCCCATCAATATAGCGAACCCCATCTTTAGTAAAGACCGCGTCTTCTTCCATCATCATCCGAATTTCTTTTTTCCACTCTTCAATATATACTCCGGCGTTGAGTTCGATGGAGTAGGCGGTATTGTATAGAATGGGGTAATCACCAGTAAAGGGAACCCCTTCTTGTTTGTCCCACATGCCGATAGCGGGCCCAGCTCCATGTCCATGATATCCAATAGGGTGGGTATATATACTGGGTTTGATCCCCTCTGAAATCGCTTTTTCTCTAGCTGCTTTCAGGGCCTCATTACCCGTTACGCCTTCTTTAAATTGATCCGTTAAAATGTCCATTAAACGGAGTCCCTTTTGGTGGGCTTTAACCAGATAAACGGGTGCTTCTGTTTCGTTAGGTTTAAGGACATAAGCATTCTCTTGGGTATCGGAGTTCAAACCTAGGTAGGTGATTCCAAAATCAACGTGGAGCAAGTCCCCGGGCTGGATAACTTGTTTTTCAGGTCTTTTGGAAAAAGTTCTCAGGTGGTCGTAAGACTCGGGGTCTTGTCTTTGGATATCAACGGTGGGGTGAAACCAGGTCTGCAATCCCAACGATCGGATTCTTTCCCGGTAGAACCAGACTACATCATCAGTGGTAGTAACCCCAGGTTGTATGACTTGGTCAGAGAAGCCTTCTCTAATAATTTGATGAGCGATTCTAACGACTTGTTGGTAGACGACGAGTTCACTTTCTGTTCTGGTTTCCAACCAACCTACGGCCAAACTTTCTGCAGAAGTGAGTTTGCCGTGATACGCTGCAGGCAGGTATTTGAGGAGTTGGTCGTAGAGGTGAGCTGTCAATCCATCGGCATGTCCAAAAGATGGAGATCGGTTAAGGCCAATTTTCTTGGGATTGCGTTCTTTGATAATTTCTACTAGACGCTCCCATTGATTGGGTTGAGCTTCTGGGTCCCATGCTTTTTTGAATACCTCACCGACATCGTATCGCGCGCAAGCCATGGTTTCCAATTCTTGGCCATTATCGTAAATGACAAGCATGGTCGTACGTCTGGCAGCTAACCAGGTAGAAGGCAACATGGTTCGAAGAACTGGATCTTCATTGTATTCTCTGGCCAGGATGAGCCACATATCGATGCCTTCTCTTCGCATCAATTCCGGGAGTACAGTTTCCATGCGTTCTGATAGCCATCGGTCACGAACCTCCCCTTGTGTTTTCAGGTCTAATATTTTTGGCATTTGGGAAAACCCGGCTATGGGCAAGAACAAAAAGAGTAAAAACCTATATTTTTGCATTTTTATTGGCAAATTAATAAATTCCATAAAAATTAGATGCCTGTCCTTTCATATTTATAGCCCCTATGCATCCAACCAACCAGTTTACTCATTTCGCTGAGGTTATTTTGCCGTTAGGCGTAAAAGCGACATTCACCTATGGGATTCCTCAACAGTTAATGGATGCGGTGGTGGTTGGGAAGCGAGTGGAGGTATCCTTTGGAAAAGAGACCCGCGGTAAAGGGCTGAATCTATATGCTGGAATTGTAATGGAGGTGCGCGAGGGGGTGAAGGTGGAGGGCGTCAAACCGATTATTAGTGTATTGGATGCCCTTCCTATTGTTCATATAGAGCACTTGCAATTTTGGAAATGGATGGCTGATTATTACGGTTGTTCGTTGGGGGCTGTGATGAATGGGGCGTTGCCGGCACATTTTAAATTGACTGGGGAAACTTCACTCGTGTTGGGAGAGCAGGTCCAGATTGAGGTTGATACTTATACGGATCAGGAATATTTGATTATTGAGGCCTTGAGTATTCGGGAGGAAGTGACAATAGAGGAGGTGCAGCAGATATTACAGCAAACTACCGTTTTTCAAGTGATTAGGGGATTGTTAGATAAGCAGGCAGTTTACCTAAAGACCGATTTAAAGGAACGGTATCGGGCGAAACGGGTTAAGTATATTGTGCTGCAGGAGCCCTATGCGAGTCATCCCGACTTATTGGAAGAGGCTTTTGAAAGTGTAGCGCGTTCAGGTCGGCAGACGGAAGCATTGATGGCTTATGTTTTATTAGCGAAGGAGCAAAGGATGGTCACTCAGGCGGAGTTATCCAAAAAAGCAGGAGTAGACGGATCGGTATTTAAGGCCATGGAAAAGAAGGGAATATTGGAGGTAATTGAAAAAGAGGTCAGTCGATTGGATGGGGCGGTGGTTGAAGTGGATGCGCCTATGAATGAAATGTCTCCGGCTCAAAGTACTGCTTATCAGTCGATTGTGGAGACAATTAAAGAAAAAAGAGTTTGTTTGCTCCACGGCGTTACGGGAAGTGGAAAGACCAGGATTTATATAGAGTTGATTCAGGAGGCGTTAAACCGGGGGGAGCAGGTTTTGTATTTGTTGCCGGAGATTGCTTTAACCACTCAATTAACAGCTCGGTTACAAAAAGTTTTTGGGTCCGCACTGGGAGTGTATCACTCGAGAATGAGTAATAATGAGCGGGTAGAATTGTGGAAACAAGTTTTGGATGGGTTGTCTATTGTGATTGGTCCTCGTTCTGCTGTATTTTTGCCTTTTAGCAAACTTAGATTAATTATTGTAGATGAGGAGCACGATGCTTCATTTAAACAAATGGATCCAGCACCGAGATATCAAGGTAGGGATGCAGCGGTGTATTTGGCGAATTTAATGGGAGCCCAGATAGTTTTAGGTACAGCGACTCCATCTGTAGAAAGTTATTATAATGCCCTCTCGGGAAAATATGGATTGGTAAATCTAGATGAACGATTTGGGGGTATTCAGATGCCGGATATCCAAGTGATTGATGCGCGTAAGGAGTTGCGTCAAACTAGTTTTCGATCTAATTTTACGACTTCTTTGATAGCTGGAATTCAAGCGGCATTAGCTCAAAAGGAGCAAGTGATTTTATTTCAAAATCGACGGGGATATGCGCCTACTTATCGTTGCGAAAACTGCGGATGGAATGCAGAGTGTGTGCATTGTGACGTTAGTATGACGTATCATAAGTATTCTAATCAGTTGAAATGTCATTATTGTGGGTATCATACTAAGTTGCCAAAGGTCTGTCAATCTTGTGGTCATCCAGGATTGAAATTAGTAGGATTTGGAACTGAAAAAATAGAGGATGAATTATTGATTCACTTTCCGGATGCTCGAGTGGGGCGGATGGATTTGGAGACGGTACGGAAGAAGAATGCTCATGGAATGATTATCCAGTCCTTTGAGGATAGGAAGATTGATATTTTGGTAGGTACGCAGATGGTTACCAAAGGATTAGATTTTGAAAATGTCGGTTTAGTTGGGATCATCAGTGCAGATCAATTACTTCAGTATCCGGATTTTAGGGCTTCGGAAAGAGGTTTTCAACTGATGTTACAAGTAGCGGGAAGAGCAGGGCGGCAAAAACCTGGTGGTCAAGTTTTGATTCAAGCGTTTAATCCCAATCACCCTGTAATTGAAGAAGTAGTTCAATATGATTATAAAGGTTTTTATGAAAGAGAAATTAATGAGCGTAAGGCTTTTGGATATCCTCCTTTTCAAAGATTAATTCAGTTGACATTAAAACATAAAAAGCCTGAAAAGGTAAACCAAGCTGCAGAATTTTTAGCTAAATTTCTTCGTGATTCTTTAGGCAATCGGGTTCAGGGACCTGCTATTCCTTTTGTGGGACGGGTAAAATCCTATTATCTTTTGGATATTTGGATGAAATTAGAGCGTGGTGGAAGTTACCTAAGTCAGGTAAAAAAATTGATTCAGGAGGGGGTTATAGCTACTGTTCAATTAGATGGTTGTTCGCAAATTAAAATTGTAGTGGATGTGGATCCTTATTAAAGAGAAAAATTAAATTATGGAATTAGAAAAAGTAAAAATCAGTCCAGAAGGACCTTCCTTTTCACCTATTATATATGGAACCATGACCTGGGGCCATTGGGGGCATAAATTGGATCGCGAAGGCATGGAAAAATTGATTAAGAATAGTTTGGATTGGGGGATTACCACTTTTGATCATGCAGATATTTATGGAGATTATACCAATGAGGCGGATTTTGGCCGGGTATTAAAGCATGAGCCCTCCTTGCGTGACCGAATAGAATTGATTACCAAATGTGGTATTTGTCGCAAGTGCAAACAAAGGCCGGAATATGAAATACATCATTACAATACCAGTAAAGAGCACATTCTAAAATCAGCTGAAACTTCTCTTAAAAATTTTGGTACAGACTATTTGGATTTATTGATGATTCATCGGCCGGATGCATTAATGGATCCCGACGAAATTGCGGAAGCTTTTCATCAATTAAAAAAGGAGGGTAAAGTATTACATTTTGGGGTGTCTAATTTTACTGTACCCCAATTTGAGATGTTGAACGATCGGATACCATTGGTTACGAATCAAATAGAGGCCAATATTATGAATATGAGTAGTTTTTATGATGGCATGGCTGATTTGTGTCAAAAACTGGGAATTAGACCAATGGCATGGGGCCCACTAGTTGGAGGACGTATTTTTACTTCCCTCAATGAGCCTCAGGTTAGGGAAGTACACGAGGTGGGTCATGCCTTAATGAAGGAAAAGAATATCAGTGAGTTAGGAGTTTTGTTATTGGCTTGGTTGTTAAAGCATCCTGTTGGATTTTTACCTATTGTGGGAAGTGCCAGACCAGAGCGAATGAAATTAGCTATTGAAGCATTGGGTGTTTCTATGACAAGAATGGAGTGGTATGAGTTGTGGAGGGCCATTCAAGGAGTTGAAGTTCCATAAAAATAGTGCCAAATAAAGAATTCCTCATTTTAGGACTTTTTTTAGTTATTGTTTTGTTTACAATAATTATATATTTGCTCCGACCCAAATACAAAAAACTATTGTTCTCCCTCTGTAATCGCTTTTTGCGATGTTAATTCCGCCCTTTTATAGGGCGGAATTTCAATTTTTATATAATTCCAACACTTTTCTTACGCTTCCATTTTTTTGCAATAATCGCTGAGCTACGTC
This sequence comes from uncultured Saprospirales bacterium, assembly GCA_937926355.1. Taxonomy (GTDB): domain Bacteria; phylum Bacteroidota; class Bacteroidia; order Chitinophagales; family Saprospiraceae; genus CALAZP01. The sequence continues at coordinate 1,096 of CALAZP010000314.1, read as the reverse complement.
CAATTGAATACCAAGCTCATCGACTAACATTTTTGCACCTCGTTCTACCAGTTTTCTATTAGATAATTGCATATCTACCATTTTATTGTCTTTCACCCTACCTAGGCCAATCATTACGGTGGTACTGATCATATTGAGGACCAATTTTTGTGCTGTCCCTGCTTTCATTCTCGTGCTTCCTGTTACAAATTCAGGCCCTGTAACAACTTCTATGGGATAGTCGGCATGTTCGGATAGGGGTGCATTGGGATTGCAGGTGATGCATCCGGTGACAATTTGGTTTTTTCTACAATCTTCCAACCCTTGAACCACGTAAGGAGTAGTTCCAGATGCGGCAATGCCAATAACCACATCATTAGCATCTATATGGTAAGCAGAGAGGTCTTTCCAAGCTTGGTTGGGATCATCTTCCGCATTTTCGACGGCTTTACGTATAGCTTGATCTCCTCCCGCTATTAGTCCGATAACCAGATCATGGGAAACTCCGTAGGTAGGGGGACATTCTGAAGCATCTAGGATTCCTAGTCGACCGCTAGTTCCGGCTCCAATATAAAATAGTCTTCCACCGTTCTTTAGCTTTTCAATAATGACTTCCACTAAAGGTTGGATGAAGGGAATAGCTTTTTGAACGGTCAAAGCCACTGTTTGATCTTCCCGATTGATATTCAAGAGTAAATCCGAAACAGACATATTTTCTAAATGTCTATATGGGGAGGGTTGTTCGGTAAACTTTTTCATTTTTGGTGTTTGTGGCAAACAAAGATAATGATTGCATTATACAGGAAACTATTGTTCTTCCGAAAGTTAATTGGAAATATTTCCTTCTGACTCTAGTTTGATAACCCAAACATCATAATTTCCATTATTTTCATCCTTAATATCTCCATCACCCCCCGATGATGTTGTGGTAGCCAATAGTATATAACCGCCGTGAAAAGTCTTCTGAATAGACCATCCAATTTCCGCTTGCGTACCCCCGAAAGTTTTATCCCAGGCTTTGGAACCATCGGCATTTAATTTAAGGACCCAAACATCAAAAGTTCCATTATTTCCATCCTCTACATCAAAATTATTAGATTTGGTATATCCCGTTATA
>CALAZP010000313.1 GCA_937926355.1 uncultured Saprospirales bacterium | reverse complement strand
TCAATTTCTCCTTTACCATGAGTAGTTCCATCTTCTAGGTCTTGAACTACGACTTCGTAATCTATTTTTCGCTCCTTCCAATAGACAAAATCTTGACTCTGGGTGATAATATGCAGCTGTGGAGGTTCATTGCCTGCAGTTATTTTCTGAACGGTTTGGTGTTGATTGCCTTCAGCATCTTTAGCGGTCAGCTCCACTAAGTAGTGACCGGGTTTTTCGAAGGTATATTGAAGATCCATTCCTTTGGATTGGAAGTCCAGTTCGGGAATATTCCAACTGAATTGCAGAGGATCCCCATCAAAGTCCATCGAAGATTGGCCAGAGAAATCAACAGTTAAGGGAGTCGCTCCGACTACAGCAGAGGCGGTAATTTTTGCCGTAGGCGTTCTATTACCGGGATTGTAATCAATCCTACTTAGTCGTGCATCTAAATTTTTCGCATTCCATTTTTGTCCGTATTCCAAGAGATACAAATGGCCGTCCGTTCCAAAGATCATATCCATGGGATGAGAAAATTCGGTATTGGGCATAAAGGGATCTGCTTGGATATAATCGCCATTTTCATCCATAGCAACCACATAAATCCAGTCGCGCATCCATTCGTAAAGGAACAGTTTGCCTTCAAAATAGTCTGGAAAATGGTTGCCGTGCACTTTTTTTCTAAAAACTGGTCCTCCCATAGGATTGACGCCGCCTTTGTTTAACCAAGGGAATTCCTCGGACGTGTCGTATGAGTACCAAATAAAGGAAGATTGAACAGGCGGAAGTTCTTGGATGCCGGTGTTATTCGGTGAATTATTGATGATGTGTTGAGGATCGAAAGCCGGACCTGAGGACTTTTTTGAAAAATCGTAATCGCGGTAGGGCTGATTGTTGCCTCGGGTATAGGGCCAACCCCAAAAACCCGCAGTGCGCGCTTGATTGAATTCGCCCATACCTTTAGGGCCACGCGTAGAATCTGATTGACCTGAATCGGGTCCAACGTCTCCCCAATAGAGGTAGCCCGTTAAGGGGTCTAAATCCAGACGAAAGGGATTGCGGCAACCCATCACATAAATTTCTGGTCTGGTTAGAGGAGTCCCTTCGGGAAAAAGGTTTCCTTCTGGTATGGAGTATGTGCCATTGGGTTCAGGTTTGATTCTGAGAATTTTTCCTCTTAAATCGTTGGCATTAGCTGCTGATTTTTGTGCATCCCAAAGAGTGCGACCTGGTCTTTCGTCAATGGGTGCGAATCCATTGGATTCAAAAGGATTGGTATTGTCACCTGTGCCGATATAAAGCAGTCCATCGGGACCAAACTGGAGAGCACCGCCTGAGTGGCAGCATTGGCGAATAAGGGGAAATTCAAGTAAAATATGCTCATCGGTTAGGGTCGTATTATCTGCTTTGAGCGTGAATCGGGAAATCCGCTGAATCGGCTCATCAGTAGGTGGAGAATAAAAAAGATAAATCCATTGATTGTCGGAAAAATGCGGATCAACTGCCAGGCCCAGTAAACCGTCCTCATTTTTATAAGCTACTGCAAGGGTGTCTAGAATTTGAGTGGTTTGAGATTGAAAGTCATAAAATTTGATCGCCCCACGTCTTTCAACGAACAGTATGCCCTTTCCAGGGATTTCATCAAGTTCCATAGGTTCATCGAGGTTGAAATCCAAAACTTGTTTGCTAAACCTATTTTCCTCAGGCACGAGAGGAGTACGTGCTTTTTGGTATTTAGGTAAGGGAAGATGGGGTAATTGTTCTAGGAGATAGGAAATGGAATGATTATCATTATATATGGTGTCTATTAAATCCATATACCATCGAGAGGTGTATTCATTGATCGGTTTTAGGTCATGGCCAATTATAAAGCCACCGGATTCTGAATATCTTTTGATAATGGCTTTTTCTTGGAAGTCTATGACCTCATTTGGATTACCATAGAATAGGATGGCATTATAGCTTTTGACTTCAGTTTCTTCTAATGGTGTAGAGTCCTTTAAATGAATCTGCACCTTATCCCCTTTAGTGTATGTTAGGAGAGCATCCAATGATAACGAATGGTCTGATGTTATCACCAAAACTTTGGTACTTGTAGGTTCGCATGCAAAGAGCAAGAAGAGCCAACAAATGGAAAAATACTTACTAATAGCGTTCATTTTTTGATTTAAAGCTTACAGTTAATTACAACGATTTAAGTTAAGATTCTTTTTGAATTAAATAAGGGTTTATATGGAAAATTAACTGCGCACTTAGTTGACTTTTACTTAAAAAAAATTTGTTTTATAGGAAAAGGTCAGCTTGTTGAATAAATTTTTTGTTTCAAAACATTCGAGCTAAGAATATTAAGGGCCAGAAGATTTAACAATAATTTTATTTCACTGAAGAATAAATCATCGTGGGTTTATTTATTTTTCGGTAGAATAATTTTACCGTATTATGAAAAATATTTTGATTGTTTTATTGTTTTGCATTTTTGGTTTTTATGACCTACAAGCTCAGCAGATAAAAACGGCCAATGATGGTCAGCTTCAAATTTTAGCACTTGAAAATGGAGAGGGGCCTTGGACCCACTTGGAGTTGAATAACCAAGCAGACAATTTTCAGTTTGCCATTGTAACCGACAGAACTGGTGGACATCGACCCGGAGTATTTGAAACTGGAGTAAAGAAATTAAATTTATTACAGCCAGAATTCGTTTTAAGTGTGGGAGATTTGATTGAAGGTTATACGGAGGATTTAACAGTATTAGAGCGGGAATGGAATGAATTTGACGGTTTTGTGGAAGCTCTTGATATGCCTTTTTTTTATGTGCCGGGAAACCACGACATTACCAATAAGGTGATGGAGCAAGTTTGGAAAGACCGCTTAGGACTTACTCATTATTACTTTATTTATAAGGAGGTACTTTTTTTAGCTTTAAATTCTGAGGATCAATATAGAGGAGCCGGAAGAGGATCTATTACTACTCCTCAATATGAATGGATAAAGACAGTTTTGGAAGAGCACCAAGAGGTGAGATGGACCTTGGTGTTTATGCATCAACCTTTGTGGGTGCAGGAAGTCGACCCAGAAAGGTGGATGGATGTTGAAAAACTATTGTCGGGAAGAAAACATACTGTTTTTGCAGGGCACCGTCACAACTACCAAAAATTTGAACGCAATAACGCCAATTATTTTATGTTAGCGACTACGGGTGGTGGTAGTCCATTAAGAGGACCAGAGTTTGGAGAATTTGATCACGTGGTCTGGGTTACTATGACTGATGAAGGACCTATTATGGCAAACTTACAATTGGAGGGGATATGGGATGAAAATGTAATGACTGCGCCAACCAAAGCCGCTATAGACCGACTTACTTATGCTGCTCCCATCGAAATAAGTCCTATATATGGTGCGGAAAGCTTTAGTAAAATAAAATTAACTAATGATTTTGATGTTCCGTTAAAAGTGTCTTTAAATACCAAATTCAGTTGGTCCTATCAATCGGTTTTGGAAAAGAATGAGATAATAGTAGGTCCAAATTCCGTGGAGGAAATAGCACTTTCCGTCTTGCCTAGAACGGAGCGTTCTAAAGAAAACGACCCTGTTGATTTGAATATTAAAGTGAGTTACGAATCCGAAATTTTGCCTAAAGTAGGGGTGCCATTCCATTATTCTATAGGTCGGGAAACTGCCTATGAACTCAAGTTCCAAGAAAAAAATATTACAATTGATGGGGTTATGGAGGAATGGTCTTCTCTGCCTTTGAATTTTTCAGGAACAGAACGAGGTGATCTCTATGGTGAGTTTGCTGTTTCCTACGACACTTCGTACTTATATATCGCTGCCCAAATCACAGACGATGATTTGGTCTTAGATCCAGAAAAATCAAGTTGGCAAAACGATAATATAATTTTTGTAGTGAATGCAGATCCGCTGCCTAAGAGTGCCATGCAAGATGGATCTGGATATTATCGCGGATCATCTATTTTAGCCATTTCACCAAATGAACAAGGAGGGGGATTCCGAACGTATTTTGATAATCGAATGGCAGCAGGTACAAAGGTTGCTTGTCAGTTGAATGATTCTGGGTATTTTTTAGAAGCAGCTGTTCCCATAGAATATATCAAGGAAAAACAAGGTGAAAATTGGAAATCATTAAGAATCAACCTTGGAGTGAAGGACGTTGACCTCGGAGATGACCAATCCACTTTGCATGTTTGGAACCCCAATTGGAAGTACGTCGGTTCTGGAATGTTTTTCAAAAAATAAATAAGTTGGGTGAGATTACGATTGTTATTTGTTAGTCATTTATATTATTAGATTATTTCATGACAAAAAATGCCCAGGTAGACAATTATCTGATCAATGGATGTATGCGCTGTTCTTTGGGAGGCACCCCTGATTGTAAAGTACATCAATGGACTGCACCCATTATTGAGCTAAGGGAGTTGGCTTTAGATTGTGGGTTAACGGAAACTCTTAAGTGGGGAGTACCTTGTTACACTGTAAACGGTAAAAATGTTTTTATAATCAGTGCTTTTAAGAATTTCTGTTCAGTTAATTTTTTCCAAGGGGTATTGTTGGAAAAGGAATCTGAATTAATGGTCCAACAAGGGGAAAATATTCAAACTGGGCGAATTATAAAAATAGATGAATCGGTCAACCTGAATGCGATTCTTCCACAGATAAAAAAGTTAATGCTTAAGGCAAAAGAAAATGAATTAGCCGGCTTAAAAGGAGCAACTCAAAAAAATCCTGAGCCTATTCCGGAAGAATTAGCTTTAAAATTCAAAGAAATTCCAGAGCTCAGAAAGGCCTTTGAACAACTAACGCCTGGGAGGCAGCGAGGTTATATTCTTTATTTTAGTCAAGCCAAACAAGCCAAGACTCGAAATGCTAGGATTGAAAAATATATAGATAAAATTTTCTCAGGCAAAGGGTTTCACGATTGATTGAAATTAATTTAAATAATTCCCTACAGTCCTTTTTGGCTTTGAACATTAGTAACCATTTAGCATCCTGAATTTTAAACTTTCTGATTCAAATAAAGTTTGCCGAGGAAACCTTTAGAAGTTATAACAACCCATTTTTTTCTCTTTAAAATTCCCCAGTATAAAATTGTTGGTATCCTTTAGAGGAATAGAAAATATGAATAGGTGGATTAAATTTAGGTTGCAAAAATCTGAGAGGGATCTTTGAAGGATTTAAATTCGAGGGCGTTGCCACTGGGATCTAGAAAAAACATGGTAGCCTGTTCCCCTACTTCACCTTCAAATCGAATATAGGGTTCAATGATAAATTCAATTCCGTGGTTTTTTAGTTTATCCGCCAATTCGTGCCATACTTTCCATTCTAGAACGGCTCCGAAATGCCTAACTGGAACATTTTTACCGTCTACTACATTTTTTTCTGCCAATTTTAATTCTTCTGGTTTGACGTGTGCTGACAATTGATGGCCGAAAAAATTAAAGTCCACCCATTTTTCAGCCTCTCGGCCTAATGTACAACCTAAAAGATCTCCATAAAAGGCTTTAGTTTCTGATAAATCTTTTACCGGAAAGGCGAGGTGAAACGGTGGATTCATATTCTTTGTTTTGCACTAAAATTAGGGAAAAGCAAAAATATAAGCAACTAAAATAGATGCCCTAACTTCGAAATACATTATTTACTCAATCGAAGTAAACAAACCATTGATAATATCCGCTGCACGTTGCGCAAAAAACTGAATTTGGAACAAGAGGCCAATCTAACAGCTTTCATCATTTCTCTATAAAATTAATGATGGCTCTTAGATTAGTTTATTGTTTCAATAGAGACTAATATTTAAAAATTAGGAAGCTGTTTAAAAGCTGGAAATAATGAGTTTATTTAATGGATTGAAATCAATAGAATTTCTTCATTTCGTATGATTACAAGAAAAATAGCTAACTCTTGAAGTTGATAATTTATCATCCCAGGGTACCGGTTCCCTTAAGTGAATTTAAATTTTTAAATTCAGATAGGTATTTCCTTAATCAATTAGACTTAAATGATCCCATAAGTTTGTAACTTTCCCCGAAAGGGATCATCATGAAGGGCACCAAGTGCTATTTATACTGGGTTATAGTTGTAATAATGATGGGGTGTTCGGCAAACTCCAGAGATTACCTCACCATTGCAGCTGCTGCAAACATGCAATTTGCCTTGGAGGAAATAGTTGAGAAATTTGAGCGGCAAACAAGTATTAAAACCCAATTGACTACCAGTTCTTCTGGTAAATTAACGGCCCAGATCAGAGAGGGGGCGCCTTATGATATTTTTGTATCTGCAGATATGAAATATCCGATGGAAATTAACAGGTTGGGATTGGCGCTATCACCCCCTAAAGTATATGCGAGAGGTCAGTTGGCGCTGTGGTCTATTCAAAATGATTGGAAAGTAGACCTAGCTGAACTGTCTGATTCAAAGATTAATCATATTGCCATTGCTAATCCAAAGACCGCCCCTTATGGGTTAGCTGCTATTCAAACTTTGGAACGATTGCAGATTTTAAAGAAAATTCAAAATAAATTGGTATTTGGAGAGAGTGTTTCCCAAACCAATCAATTTATTGTAACTGGATCAGTAGAAGCTGGGTTGACTGCTCTTTCTGTGCTGAAATCTCCTCAGATGAAAGCCCAACAGAATTGGATAAAAGTGGATACTGCGCTATACGACCCTATCTTGCAAGGGGTAATCATTATTAATACCACTCCCATGCTGTCAGAGGCCAAGGCTTTTTATGAATTTTTATTTACGCCTTCGGCAAAAAATATTCTTCATAAATATGGATATATCACCCCATGACTTCAACAAATGTATATCATCTATTAAATGGTGATGCGCTCAAAGCACAGATGGCTGATTCTACAATAGAAGGTGCTGCTATAGTGGTAAGAGAATGCTTAATGGACGGACCATTAGATGGAAATTTCCCTGTAGAGTTTTATCAAAAAAGGGCAGCTTTCATAGCGAATGATATTGGAGATATAAAGGAGGACCAATATTTTCAATGGACAGTAGCGGAACTGGATAAAATTAAAAAGATTCCTTCCAATAAAAATTCTATGATTTGCTTGTGGTTTGAGGACGATCTTTTTTGCCAGGTGAATATGTGGTTTGCCCTCCATTTGTTAGCATTAGAAGGATGGGCAGGTCAAATTTATTGGGTAAGACCTTTAAAGTCCAGTCGATATTCATTTGGTCACTTACATCCTAAGGAATTAAGTCAATGTTATGCTGAAAGGGAAAGGATTACTTCGGAGGACATATCCTTATTTGACCAGTTATGGAAAGGGTATATTGAAGGGAATATTTCGATAATGGTAAAGATGGGAGATACTTTATCTAAACGATTCCCTGCAATACGTGCAGCTGTCCAATTGCATATTGACCGAATACCTAATGGGGATAATCCTGGACGACCCATTCAGGTGTTAAAGGAAATTATGGAAAGAGAGGGGAAAGGTGATTTTGGAAAAATTTTTCGCCAATTTAACGAGCAATTACCAGAGTATGGATTTGGAGATCTACAAGTTAGGAGCATGCTGAAAAATCTGTAAAAAAAGGTGTTCTATATTTTTACAGGTAGGCTTTGGAGGTAATAGTGAAGCGAGTTTGATCTCCTAAAGATTTTAGTAAAAGGGAATATAAATCAAAAATTTTAATGAAATTGACGAGTGAAAAACATGCAGCAGATCATCATTAGGGAAGGAAGTATTAAGATAGGAGAGTAAACAAAAGAAATTTAAATAATAGAAAAAAACTCTTTATAAATGGACGGCAACAAACAAGACGAGCGGATTGCTAAAATGATTTTTGGTTCGGTTTACCCTCACTATGTAGCCAAAATAGAAAAAAAAGGAAGGACCAAAGAAGAGTTGCATCAGGTTATGAGATGGTTAACAGGTATGGATGATAGACAACTAGAACAGGCGATTGCTGACCGGATCACTTTTGAAGAATTTTTTGCCATCGCTCAATTGCCTTCTGGTGCTTCAGAGATTAAGGGCGTGATCTGTGGGATTAGAGTTGAGGATATAGAAAACCCATTAACTCAGAAAGTTCGGTATTTGGATAAAGTCATAGATGAGTTAGCCAAGGGAAAGAAAATGGAAAAAATACTAAGAGGCTGCAATTTGTGAAAAAACGTAAAGCATTTCTTTTGCAATCAGTTGGGCAGTTGCTTCGTATTGCTCACTAGCTTGAGGAGTCCCATCATAAACCTTTGGGTCTTGATACCTTATAGGTATCCTCAATGCTGCTCCTGGTATAAAAGGACAATTTTTATCAGCTTCAGAACAGGTCATAATGGCTGCAAAATCTCGATTAGGGTTAATGGAATGATCGAATTTTTTGGAGAAAGCCTCAACAGGGGGATGTTCGTTGGAAAAATAGCATTGATATATAGGGTTATCACTCCCTTTTTGTTTGATCCTAAATCCCATTTCTTCTAAAGCTTTGACAGCTTGTTGATTAAAAGCAGTAGCCTCTGTACCCCCAGAAAAACACTTAACTTCAATTTGGTAGGAATGAGCAATGGCTTTTGCCAGGACTTGTGCAAGTTGACTTCTCCTTGAATTATGAGTACATATAAAATTCAGTTTGACGGGCAATTGTAATGATCGCTTATTTTGAATATAGGTCACTAAAGGAGCCAAAACCGTTTTTCTTTCCTCAGCAATTTCTTCCATTTGAAGCAGCTGAAAATGATGTAAAATGGCGGTAAACATATCGATGGATTAGCAACAAATAATTTAGGTGGTGGTGTTGGAATCTTTTTTGGGGGTTGTTAATAAGCAGAGATAGGTTTCTGAGCAAAGACGGTAATGCTAAAGATTCCAGTGTATCCATTTTCAAAAGCTTCCATTTCTTTTACCGATAGGTACTTACTCAAAATATCTTTTGGTATAACAATGGGTTTTTCTTTCTGAATCGTAATGTCTTGGAAACGAGCTTGTTTGATGAGATTCAAATAAGCATCTTTTTGAATGGCACCAGCTACGCACCCAGCATACATTTCAGCATCTGCTTGTAGTGCTGGTGGAAGGTCACCAACTAAAACGATATCTGAGATACTGAAGTGACCACCGGGCTTTAAAACCCGAAAAATCTCCTTAATGACCTTTTCTTTGTTAGGAACTAAATTGAGTACGCAGTTGCTGACTACCACGTCAGCTACCTCATCGTTAACCGGCATATGGTCGATATCCCCTTCTCGGAATTCTACGTTATTGTATCCTAATTTTTCAGCATTTGCTCGTGCCCTTTGAATCATTGCTGGTGTAAAGTCTATTCCGATGACTTTTCCTTCTGCTCCAGTTTCATGGCGTGCGACGAAACAATCGTTACCCGCACCAGAGCCTAGGTCAATAACCGTGTCCCCTTTTTGGATGTTGGCAAACTGAGTGGGAAGACCACACCCTAGACCTAAATCTGCATCTTCTACATAGCCATGGGTCTCCGTATAATCATCCATCATGATATCGTAAACCTTATTAGCGGTGTCCGTCGAACCACAACAAGATCCTGCTTTTTCTACTCTGCCGTCTAGAGCGATTTTGCTGTATTTTTCGCGGACTATATTTTTTAAATCTTGTTCTGAATCCATAATAGATTTTAGAATAATAAACAGTATTTGGGTTTAAAAAGTTACTTTGAAGTGGATAAAAATGTAAAGCCATGAACCCAGGATTGAGTCAGGAAGCGGTTTTGGATCGGTTAAAGCAATTTGGTTATAATGAGTTACCTTCTGGGAATCAGAAATCTATCTATCATATTATCATAGAAGTTGTAAAAGAACCCATGTTTATACTGTTGTTAATTTGCGGCTCTTTGTATCTTCTTTTGGGAGAATATTCGGAAGGGGTGATTTTATTGTGTTGGGTTCTGGTCCGGAGAGATGGAAATACCTATAGAATTCCGGGCAGGGAGGTAGTTCCTGACGATACGGTGTTTTTAAATGAAGGGGATCGGGTACCTGCGGATGGGAAATTGGTGGAGGGAAAGTATATGGCAGTTGATGAATCTATTCTTACGGGGGAATCGCTTTCGGTTGAAAAGGATTTGGAGGGCAAGGTATATAGTGGCACTTTGGTGATTCGAGGTAGTGGCATTATGATTGTTGAGCAAACTGGTAGTCATACAGAATTTGGAAAAATTGGTAAATCTCT
>CALAZP010000312.1 GCA_937926355.1 uncultured Saprospirales bacterium | reverse complement strand
GGATACCGCAGACCTCCTTTTAAAACCAGCTCAATGATTCAGAGAATTTCACTAATAATAAGCATTTCTAGAACGCATTTATTGTCCAAAACCAAACAAACGGTAGTGGCTGCTTTAGGGGTAACTTTTGGCGTAAGCATGTTTATCATTATGATGAGTTTTATGACTGGATTAAACGATCTTCTAGATGGTTTGATTTTAAATCGCACGCCACACATACAGATATTCAACAAATCAGAACCCTCTGCCATCCAACCCATAGACCGTTGGGGGAATTCTTATAATTTGGTATATTCAGTTCGACCTAAACCCATCTTGGAGCGTATTCACGATGCACTACCAATCATGCAACAATTAAAAGAGATGGACAAAGTCAAGGGAGTAACACCTCAAGTTACCTGTAAGATATTTTACAAAGCAGGTTCTACTAATTTAAACGGCCTTTTGAATGGTGTGGTTGTAGATGAGGAAATAAGGTTATTTAATTTTAAAGATTATATAGTTGATGGGGAAGTACAATCATTAGTACGGAATAAAAATAGTATTCTTTTAGGTGCAGGTATTGCAAAAAATTTATCCTTGAAGGTTGGTGATAAAATACAGGTAATGAATACAGATGGAACGCTCTTTAATTTGACCATAGGCGGAATTTTTCAAAGTGGATTAGCTGAGGTGGATGATGTTCAAAGTTATGTCAATATTCAAATGGCACAGCAAATCCTAGGCGTAGGTTCCAGTTATATCAGTAGAATTCATGTCAAATTGAATGATCTGGAAGAAGCTGCAGGATTATCTAAGACGATAGAAAACATATACGCAGTAAGAGCATTGGATATCAAAACAGCCAACGCGCAATTTGAAACAGGCACCTCCATAAGAAATATCATCTCTTATGCAGTTTCCATATCCTTAATGATAGTAGCTGGCTTCGGAATATACAATATCCTCAACATGTTTATTTACGAAAAAATGAATGATATAGCTATCCTTAAAGCGACTGGTTTCACAGGCATTGATGTGATGTATATTTTCATTTTTCAGGCCGTTTTAATTGGTTTAATTGGAGGAGTCCTAGGTATTCTTATAGGATATGGCGTATCGGTCATCATAGATAATTTACCTTTCGTAACTGAAGCTTTACCGACTATTAAAACCTTTCCCGTCAATTATAAACTTTCATTTTATATATCAGCTGTTTCATTTTCTTTAGGAGCTACCTTTCTAGCGGGATATTTACCAGCAAGAAAAGCTAAAAAAATAGATCCCGTTGAAATTATTCGCGGCAGGTAAAAAAGAGGTTATGGAAAATGTACTTCAAACAAAAGGGCTAAACAAACATTTCTATGATCCGGTAGATTTTCACGTCTTAAAAGATATTGATTTAGAATTAAAAAAGAAGGAATTTGTTTCCATCATGGGGAAGTCTGGTTGTGGAAAATCAACCTTACTTTATATATTATCCACTATGGATACCCGATATGAGGGAAGTCTTTGGATAGATGGAGAAGAAATGAGTGCCAGAAAACAAGAGGAATTAGCTAAAATCAGAAATGAAAAAATAGGTTTTGTTTTTCAATTCCATTATTTACTACCTGAATTTTCTGTCCTCAAAAATGTTATGCTCCCAGCGCTAAAACTTGGAAAACTAGCTTACAAGGATGTCGAAAAGAAAGCGTTAGAAAAACTTGAATTATTAGGAGTTGGCCATCAGGCATCCAAAAAGGCGTATAAAATCTCAGGAGGAGAAAAACAACGGGTTTCTATTGCCAGAGCACTGATTAATGATCCGAAAATCATTATGGGTGATGAACCTACTGGTAACTTAGACAGTAAAAACGCCAATAATGTTTTTAACATCATGAGAGCATTAAGTCATCAATTAGATATGTCTATGCTTATTGTTACCCATGATGAGGACTTTGCGCGAAAAACGGATCGGATTATTGAAATGGAAGATGGAAGAATTATTTCTTAAACAAATTTAAACAACAATCCTTTATTAAGCAGAATCAATAACCTGCGATTTTAATGAATGACATACTCAAAGAAGCTACTCAGTTTCTCGAACAATATTATTTTGAAAAAAAATTACCTGGAGTTCAAAAAAGACTTCAACAGATAGCCTCAGAAATAGCAAATTCTGGAACCTACCAACATACATATAATGAGTTATCCTATGGGGCTAAAATGGCATGGAGAAATAGTAATCGATGTATAGGAAGACTTTTTTGGCGAAGCCTTCAACTTATCGATTGCCGAAATTTGACACAACCTGAAGAAATATTTCAAGCGACGCAAAATCATTTATCAATTGCCTTTAATAAAGGAAAAATAAAACCGTTAATTACTGTATTTAAACCCAAAGATCCCTTCGGGAAAATTCCAATAAGATTTAGAAATCATCAATTAACCAGTTATGCTGGGTATCATACAAAAGAAGGAGCTATCATTGGAGATCCTAAAATGATAGAATTTACTAAGGAATGTAATAATATGGGATGGAGAGGTAAAAATACTTCCTTTGACCTATTACCAATAATAATTGAAATAAATGAGGATAAACGCCATATTTTTAACCTAGATCCTTCTATAGTAAATGAAATTACCATTTCGCACCCTAAATATGAATGGTTCGAAGAAATGGAATTTAAATGGTATGCAGTTCCTGCTATTTCAAATATGACTTTACTTATTGGGGGAATTGAATATTCGGCTGCCCCATTTAATGGTTGGTATATGGTTACAGAAATTGGTTCTAGAAATCTTGGAGATGAAAATCGATATAACCTACTAAAAAAAGTAGGAGATAAAATGGGGTTATCTACCACTCGACATTCCAAATTTTGGAAGGATCAAGTCCTGCTTGAACTTAATATTGCTGTTTATCACTCTTTTAAAAAAGCTGGAGTTACTATTGTTGATCATCATACAGCTTCTAAGGAGTTTATGAAATTTATGGCAAATGAAAAACACAATAATAGAAAGGTAACTGCAGATTGGTCTTGGATTGTTCCCCCTCTATCAGGTTCAACTTTAGAGGTTTTTCATCAAATTTATGAAGAAGAATTAAACACTCCAAATTTTATCTATCAATAAACAACAACTTAGCTGTTTGAGTATATCCACTATCAGTGGATATCTTAACAAATAATTGATTATTGCTTGAAATGCCTTGTAGCATCTGTTTATCGATAACCCACTTTTCAAATGGCTCAATTTTCTTTGATGTTTGATAAACCATTCTGCCTGTTAAATCGATAATTTCTAAATGTGCCTGATCAGCTTTTTCATTAGCTAAAAAAATCGTCGTCTCATCCTTGAAAGGATTAGGAAAAACTTCAGGATAAATCTGATTGGTATGGTTTTCAATGTATAAATCAATAGCAAACGGGTTTAAATTTTCTCCTTCAAATACCCTAGGTGCAATATTTTTAGAATCAAATTTTATGCTGTTTTGGTCGAAGTCTAAGTGAGATGAGGGATTCGCAATAATGTAGAACAAGGTAGCTTCCTCGTATTCATCTATTGGGCGACTAGCTTCCGGATTGATCCAAGATAAAGTGATAGTTTGACGTGCTCTATCATAAAAGAAATGATTGCCATCCAGACCAGGTACATTACCTGGAATTATTTCAACTATATTTAGTCTATCATCCCCTATTGAAATTTCAAACTCTAGCCCCTCCCAGTCCAATGCTCGGTCTAAAATACATGGTATTTTAACTAACCCAGCGCTTATTTCTTGCGGAGTTTTTATGGTTAATGTGGTCACACTTCTTGGTAAAGTCAAATAATCTGCAGCCCATGACCCATCAACATCTCCCTTTTTTATAAGTATAAAATCTCTGTCATTACTAAATTCTTTCATTTCCTTCATTTGGATGGCTCCATCCATAACAGGACTCTCCTTGGTCAATTTATTGCTTTCCATACTAAGTGGAATAAACTGCCAAAATTCTTCATCCTCGTTCAACTTAGATTCGATACCTAATAAAACTTTTCTTATTCTGATAATATCACGAATACTTATAGTCCCACTTCCATCAACATCAGCAGCTACCTCCTCGAAATAATTCATCGTTTCTAATCCTAAAATCCGCTTTTGAATTTTAATCATATCACGGGTAGAAATCCCATCTTTTAATTTCATTATTTCTTTATCCAATTCAATTTGACCAAATTCACAAGCTGGAATGTCGTGGAAATTAAACCGTCCCTGTAAATCTGTAGTAGTTGCGGTAAACTTTGAATTGTCGTGTATTTCAAAATTCTCTAAAGGGTTTTTATCGATATTTAATAATCTTCCCTCTAGATTAACAGTCATATAATCACATATCTGGTTAAAATCTCTTTGTTTGAATACATTTTCAGGAACCTTTTCCAAATTGGTATTGAAAAGAATGACTTTTTGAAGGGTCATATTTTTAATATAGTCTTTATCTTTTTGACTCAGTATGGGGTCATTTTGAAAATAAAACCGATCACCATCTCTAAGAGCAGTAAATGTCTTATCGAAAACATGATAGATAGTTGGCCCCAACATGGTATTAGGTAATTTAGCCTCGGACAACATACCTACCCATGGATCAATATTATCAACATCTCTATATAAAAGAGTTAGAGCCATAGTTTGGAAAAAATTATCCCTATTAATTTCATCAAAAGATTCAATAGGCGCCATACCTATTCCTTTCCTAATAGTATTATAGTCAGGCAAGCCCCTTTCGCGTCCTCTTTGAATATTAATTGCAACCAAATCTAATCCTCCTTGTCCAGGTACACCAAACAAGAAATTTCTGACATCATCAATGACCTTAGTATCTAAATTTTGTTGCTGTTGGGATATCATACCTTGAATAAAAGGTTCGATTCCTTCTGTTACTCGTATTGCTGAAGGTGTAAAGAAACCTTCTCTTAGGGTCAATTGCTTGTCCATGAGTGATCCATCCGAGGGCCTTCTTCGCATTAGGGTAGAATTAAGCAAAGTATGGCCTAATCGAAAAGCAGCGCCTGTGAATTCGTTACTTACTGTAGGGTTGATATTTGGATTATAACCTTGATACTCCGGCAGATGGTATCCCAAACTTGGGAGCCATTCGTTAAATAAAATATGCTGAATCTCTCCTCCTACAATTTTACGTGCATACTGATAAAGAGTTTCGTCATCCCAATCAGGATGCTCCATTGCTTTAATTTCGACTATTCTGTTGTGTTCTCGGGTAAAAAGAGTGTGGAAGGCCAATAAAAAGGGATTTTCATTAGCTCTAATATCTCCTGAAACAAACATCTTAGTTTCTAATCGGGTGGCATTATCCATCTCGGGAGCAGTATGATCAATTTCTGATTCATATTGACCATCTACTGTGTTATAAGGTAACAGGTTACCTGTTGATGTTTTTAATTTTCCACCATGAAAGGTTCTCAACCAATTGGCGTGTGATTCACTGGAACCATATATTGCAGATCCGTCAATAAAGGAGGATATTTCATTGATTTGTTCTCTGGGGTTAAAAGGAAAAAGTCCTGTACCCTCTGCGAACTTTCCTCTGGTCATTGGGATAGAAGCTGTTCCAATTCCATAAGGATCAAACCACAAATCTCCTTGAGGAACTAAAATGGAAAACATCTCATCTGTTCCCGAAGTCAATCCCAAATCGTGGTCAATAAATTGTCCGAAAGACCAACAAAGGTCATTCAAGTTAAAAGGATCACCTATTTGAATTCCATCCTGGTCAAAGATTTCGTTACTAATAATTCTCGGATTCGGTCTATTATTGCCATTAGGCGCAGCCATTTGATCATCATAAGCTGCTTCAGTTAAACGAGTCAATGCAACCCCAGCAGCCCCCCATTCTGGATGATTTAGGTTATTTAAAGCACCATCATAAGTTCTGTATAATTGGGTATTCAAAGTTTGACTGGTCGCTGTATAACTTAATCCACTAAGCAACAAAACCCATATATTAATAAAAAACTTCATTTTTTTTCACAAGATTATAAACGGTAACGCAACTAAAAAATGATTTTTGTTACTCTGTAAAAATAGCAAGTAAATCCGACATTGTTAATAATTTTATAATGTATTTGATGAACATCCACCCTAATCAGATTTAAACCTATATTATCTCCAAAAAATATGCCAACCATAAGGGACTCATTTGATCAACCAGGCCTACTTGAAAAATTATATAGAGCCAATAAAAGTGAATTCAAAAAATCATTTGAGGAGTTATACCCTGAAATAAAAGGACATCCAATTGCAGAAACTTGGAAAGCGAGGCTCGATTATTGGAAACCGAATTTCAATTGGGGCCTAAAAAAAGATAGAATCTTTTTGGCTTCCCTGATTTTCCTAGCAGGAATTTTGGCCAATATCCCTTTTTTAATGGATTGGGATACTGATTTATTTTTTGAAAAAAATATTGGTTTTTTTCTTTTTTCCTTTATGAGTCTTCTTTTCATTTATCTCAGTCCCTCCAAAAAGCCAATTATAATTTTTTCAGTGGTTACTGTTATGGGAGGACTTTATATAAATTTGGCTCCATTTGGGTCCTCATCTGTAACTTTTCAACTTGTTTTGGTTCATTTGGGATTGGTTTTGGTTGGAATCACAGGTTTAGCTTGGTTGGGGAATCATATATCAAGCCTCCAAAAAAGAATTGAAATGGTGAAATTTGGAGCCAACCTCATTATCATAACAGGTCTCTT
>CALAZP010000311.1 GCA_937926355.1 uncultured Saprospirales bacterium | reverse complement strand
TGTTGGTTTTTAAAAAGGAAGTAATCAAAAATTCCATACCCTCTCAGGGTAGCTAAATCAGCCAAGGGTAAAACTGCTTTTTCCGAAGGAATTAAATTTCCATTTACTTTGCTATAGGTAACCATTCTTGTTTTTTATAAAAGAAGTATTCAAAATCTATCCTTGCCAACAGGGTTTACCTTAAAGCCACTTAAGGGTAAAGTCAATTAATTTCTTTTTCCATCCATTATAAGGTGGTGCCAATAGGTCCATTGCCCCGGGTATAACTTGTCGGTATTCAGCCCGAGCATTGGAAAAGGCCTCGAATCCATACCATCCATGGCCTTTCCCTATACCGCTATTGTTAACTCCTCCAAACGGCAGGTGGTGATTCATGTAATGGACAATACTGCTATTGATACTGGTTGCTCCAGCTCTGGTCTGTTGACTGATTGCCTTAATATTTTTCTGGCTTTTGCTATATATGTATAAGGCTAAAGGCTTTTCCTTGGCGTTGATAAATGCTATTGCCTCATGAAGTTGGTCATAGGTTACCACTGGTAAAATAGGTCCAAATATTTCGTGAGTGAGTAAATCTGAAGTAGGCTTCATACCTGAAATTAGTGTAGGTTCAATCAGAAGTTCTACTGCATTGGTGCTACCTCCCCACTCTACTTTACCTCCTTCTTGAAGGGCATTATCCAGATATCCGCTTACCCTATCGAAATGCTTTTGGTTGACCATTCGACAATAATCTGGTGAAGTTTTAACGGCTTCGCCAAAATATTTCACAAGGTAGTATTTTACTTTTTTGACAAATTGATCCTTGATAGATTGGTGGATGAATACATAATCAGGGGCAATACATATTTGACCATTATTGATAAATTTAGCCCAGGCGATTCTTTTTGCCGCGATATTCAAATCGGCTGTTTCATCGATAATGGTAGGAGATTTACCTCCTAATTCCAAAGTAATGGAGCTAAGGTGATTAGCCGCTGCCTTCATAACTTCTTTACCAATATTAGGAGAACCTGTAAAATAAATGTGATGGAAAGGCAATTTCAGTAATGCTTGTGCCACAGAGGCATCCCCTTCTTCCACATGTACTTCATTGGAGGGAAAGATATCTTGTATGATTTTACGAATCAAGGTTGCAGTATGAGGAGTGACCTCAGAGGGCTTCAGTACAACTGTATTTCCAGCCGCTATAGCTGCTAATAAAGGACCTAAAGTTAGATTTAGAGGGAAATTCCAAGGAGCTATAATCAAAACGACCCCTTTAGGTTCGTAGCGTATCCAAGATTTAGATCCCAATAAAGTCAGTGGGGTGGGAACAGGATGTAGACTCATCCAATCATTTAGTCTCTTTCTTATAAATTTAGACTCTTGAAGGATGGGATAAATTTCTGAAAGGTCAACCTCAGCTGCTGTCTTTTTAAAATCTTTATACAAAGCGTCTTTAATGGCATCTCTATGGACCATTAAAGCCTTTTCCACTTTCTTTAACTTATTGCATCTGGTCCGAAAATTAGTTTTGGCCACATTAGGCGCGTTTTGTCTAAGCGACTCAAATACTTTGTCAAACTTGTTTTCTATGTCATTCATAGTTGAGTATTTAATTCAGTCGGTGATCGATAAAGGTATAATAGAAAATTCTATGAATGCATATTTGATTATAAAATAAATATTCGTCGACCAAATCTCGCTCTTTGATTCTAAAATAGTGCATAGCAATGATTTAGATTTGTATTTTTTTTATATTTGAACAACCCTGTAGAAAATTTGAAACCTAAAACCAACTAATAAATACACCAATGAAAATTAATCCATTTCTTTCCTTAAAAATAATCTTCTTTTTTCTCTTATTTACTCAACTTTCTGCAGCCAAAGATGCCCCTTTTTTAGGTGATGGAGAGCCAGTTAAAATTTTTTTGGATTGTGGGGTTTGCGATTTCAATTACATCAAACAAAATTTTCCAGTTCTATCCTATGTGAGGGATGTTAGAGAGGCTAGTGTCTATGTGATGGTCAGAAGGCAAAATACAGGTGCTGGGGGTAAAATTTATACTTTTTTCTTTGAAGGGCAGGAGGAGTACTTAGGTAGGATGGATACCTTAGAAGTTACGACTGCCCCTGACGCCACTCAACAAGAGATTAGAAATACAGTATCCAAGACCTTAATGGCTGGAATGATGCCCTATATCGCAAAGACGGATATGCTAGAGATGCTGGAATTTAAAGTAAATGATGAAATAGAGGAGCAAATTACCCAACCTGTTGATGACCAATGGAATGCATGGGTTTTTGAAATAGGGGTTAGTGGGAATTTTAATGGGGATGACAATTACCAATCTAGTCGGTTTTCTGGTTCAGCCGATGCACAGCGGATTGTTCAGAAATATAAATTTTTATTGGGATTGGATTATGATTATAATAGGACGCTTTACAAATTAGAAGATGGGGATTATTTAAATATTCAGCGGAGTTACCGTTTTAGCCATTTATTAGCTTGGAGCTTAAATGACCATTGGTCTATTGGGGAGGCCGTAGAAGGAAGGTCCTCCATTTATTCCAACCTAGATTTTAGTTTGAGGATGGCCCCGGCTGTGGAATATAACTTTTATCCTTATGCTGAATCCGCCCAACGTCAATTTGCCGTCCTTTACAGTTTAGGACCTCGATATTTTGATTATACCAATACCACCGTATTTGGAGAGGATGAGGAATTGAGAGTAAGTCACCAGTTACGGGTTTCGTTTACCTACAATTCTAAATGGGGATCGGTTCGAAGCAATCTCAGTGCTTCCCAGTACCTTCACGACACCTCGCTTTTAGGTTTATATATGAGAAATAGTGCCTATCTGAGGATTTTAAAAGGTCTTAATTTGAGAATGGGAGGAGGGTTTTCGCTCATTAGAAATCAGCTAAGTTTGGTTCAGGGTGAGGCCTCTCTGGAAGAGGTATTGCTGCGACAGAGGGAGTTGGCGAGAAACTTCAATTATTTTGCCGATTTCGGCGTATCCTATACTTTCGGATCATTCTTTAATAATATTGTGAATCCTAGATTTCCTCGAGGAGTATTCTAACGGAGAAGCCTGTAGGCCATTCTTCCACTTACCAAATCGATGAAAATATGCAGGATGATTGGAATCAATAGAGAATCTGTAAGTAGAAATAACCAGCCAAAGAGAAAAGATAAAACTCCAATTTTGACCATTGCTCTATATCCTTGATATAAGTGAACGATTCCGAAAAGCAAGGAAGTAAGAATTAATCCTAAAACAATTTGGTTGGTTAGTTGTATGATATAGGAAAGTAAGTACAATCTAAATACGACCTCCTCACAGATTCCAGCAGTCACTGCAAGACCTATATAGTGGTACCATTCTTTTTTATGACTGGGCAAAAAGGGAGTTTGTTGCTGAAGTCGTTCAATGGTCCCTTTTTTATCTAAATTGGGGTGAGTGCTCCAAAAAAGCTCCAGAAAATAGGCAGAAATAATTATCAAAACTAAAATTAGAGCTAAAATTGACCATTGAGGGATATCAAATTTTGAAATAAAAAGGCGCATACCTTTTCCTGTGAACCACCAACTGAGAACCACCATGGCAGATAGAACCCAAAGTGCTGCCGCATTGGTCCAGTAAAATTTAATCTTGTCTTTCGAAGACCAATTTACTCTAGTGGGAAATTGTTGTTTGCCTTGAACAAATGAGTTGAGGGGTAACCCAAGGACAAAAAGAAAGATTAAGAAATGGTCTAACCAATGCAACTCATTCATTTTCAACTTTTCAAGTAAAAATGACAATATTTAAAAAATTTATTAAATTTGTTCATATTTGAATAGTTTTAATACAAACTATGCAGTAAAAAAACGAAATACATTAATTCAAAAAAATGGGATTAATACTTACACTACTGAATCACAAAGGGGGAGTTGGAAAAACTACAAGTGCAATTAATATTGGTGCGGGTATGGTGGAGTTGGGGAAAAAAGTTTTACTCATTGACTTAGACCCGCAGGCGAATTTGACCCTTTCACTTGGGGTTCCCAGGCAGCCGGTGACCATTTACGAGTGTTTAAGAGGTGATTCAGAATTAGCGCCTTATTCTGTCAAACGAGGATTGGATGTAGTTACCTCCTCGTTAGATTTATCAGGTGCTGAAATGGAGTTGATTAATGAAGCTGGCAGAGAATTTATTCTTAAAGAATTAATGGATACCGTCAAAAATGAATACGATTTTATTATAATTGATTGTCCACCAACTCTGGGGCTTTTGACGCTTAACGCTTTGGCGGGTTCGGATTTGGTTATAATACCGCTTCAAACGGAATTTTTGGCTATGCAGGGTTTGGCTAAACTCAAACAAGTTGTTTCAAAAGTTCAGGCGAGGATTAATAAAGACTTAAAAATAGGAGGGGTTATTGCCACCATGTTTGATCATAGAAAGGTGTTAAATAGAGATGTAGTGGAAACGATAGAGAAGTATTTTGGAGATTTGGTTTTTCAGACTAAGATTAGAGATAATATCGCTCTTGCTGAAGCACCTTCTCAAGGCAAAGATATTTTCCAATATAGTCCTCAAAGTCCTGGGGCAGATGATTATCTTTCCTTAGCAGAGGAAATAGTTGAAAGAAGTAAATCGGGAGTGGCCATAGAAGCATAAAATAAAATTAAAGTGGGGAAAAAACAATTTAACAGTGATTTTGATAAGTTTTTTGGAAAGGCAAGTACTGCCTCATCCACTGCTAGGGAAGAAACAGCTACAGTAGTTGCTGAGGAAAAAGAAGTACAAGGCAAAAAAAGTACGGATAGTAAGGTTTCAACTGTGACTCCTGTAAAAAGCTTTCAAAATAATTTACACGATTTTCTCCAAAATACATTTGAAGAGGCTTTTCAAGAACAATTAGAAGCCAGAAAGAATCCCAAACCCGAGGATGATATCCCATTAAGTAAGAAAGGAAAACCTATGGGGGGATTAGATTCTTTAATTCGCAGTACAGTGGATCCAAATTCCATACGTATTACCCATAACAGAACAGCAGAAGGAGGAAATGTAAGAAGAATCTCCCTCACATTTAAAGAGCGTCAGATAGAGAAATTAAGAAAAATAGCTAATCTTAAGCGAACGATGCTTAAGGATATTATATACCAAGTAGTCGAGGAATTCATTAATGATTTTGAGGACAAAAATGATAATAATCATTAATCCTCTTTATAATTTCCTCTCGCTGATCCGGATATTCTATCCTAATACTTTGATTTTTAGTTACCCAGTTTTTGATTACTTTGAGATTCTGTAAACACAATGAATTAAGAGAGGGTACCCCAAGTTCTTTTAAAGCAGCTCTATTGTAATCTTGCTCAAATTGCCCTTTCATCGGAATAACTAGAATTTTTTTCCCATAAAAAATGGCTTCTGCGGGAGTCTCAAATCCCGCACCACAAATGATGCCTGTGCAGCTGCTGAAACGTTGAGCAAATTTTATACTATTCAATGGAAATACAGAACAGTTTCCAGCTTTTCTGGCATGTTGAGCGTATTTTGAAAAGATTTCCCATTCGACTCCTTCCACCCGATTGAGAATTGAAATCAGGTAATCATCTTCATAAGCGGGAAGATATACCGTATAATGAGCCTCTTTTACGGGAATTATTTTTCTAATCTCGTCTCTAATAATAGGATATAATGTTTTTTCATCATAAGGGTTAAAATGAAAACTTATCCTTTCATTGAAAGGCGCAAACCATTTAATGAAAGGTCTTGCATAAGGATATTTTTTTTGAGTTAGAGGCACATTTGCACCGAGAAGGGCACTTTGGTGGCTCATAGCGATTACTCTTTTTTTATTGATTTTCCCAGCCCAAGCACCTATTGGTTCGAAATCACTAATAATCAAATCATAAGAGGTAACGGGTAGGGTTAAAATGTCATATAATAATTGAAAAAAATTATTCTTTAGTAGTGTTTGCCACCAATTAATTCCTCCTCTTCGCCCAAATACAAATGAGATTCCTCTTTTAGTGTAATCAATTTGAAAGGAAGTGGGTCGGATTTCTGAGGCAAAGCCGCTAACCAAAACATCTACTTGATCAAAATGCTTTTTGAGATATGGAACTAATGCCTCCGCTCGCGCCAAATGTCCATTTCCAGTCCCTTGTATAGTATATAATAATTTCATTATTTTCGAGATTTCAATTTTACATTAAACTTCAATGTTGTTGAGCAATATCGATAAGGCATGATGCTTTAAGCTGTAAGATTAAGGTATTTTGCAAATGTCGAACCAACTTCATCAATTAATTTTTGTTTAATTTTTATGCTAACCATCAAAACCTTCTCTTTTTTGTCGTTCATACTTTTAATTCTAAGTGCTTGTGGGCCTTCCAAAGAGGAAATGGCACACCATACAGAGACCACTTCCTGGTCAGAAATGATGAAAATACACGATGAGGTGATGCCTAAAACTTCCGAAATAGTGAGCCTTTATTCTGAGCTCAAAAAAGTTAACCCACAAATAATTGCCACTAACGAGTTAAGGTTAGAAGTCCAGGAAACGATAATCCTATTAGAAGATGCCGAAGAAGCTATGTTTGCCTGGATGAATCAATTAAAGAATTTAAAAGAACTTCGATCGCAGAAGACTCACGAAGAGGTAATGATTTACCTAAAACAAGAGACGCAGAAAATCGAATCTATAAGGAATCAAATGTTAACGGCTCTTGAGAGGGGCTATGAAATCAACAACCAACTTGCCTTATGAGAATACATATTGGTTTATTTTTAATTAGTATGGTTTCATTTGCTTGTCAAATGGAACAAGAAAAGCTCCCTATTTTAGGGGAAAAGCTCATTGAAGGTACAGATACCCTTTTCCATACCATACCAGAGTTCAGCTTTACCAACCAAGAAGGACAGGAAGTTACCCTCGCTACTTTTGAAGATAAAATTTACGTTGTGGATTTCTTCTTTGTGTCCTGTCCAACGATTTGTCCCGTTGTTAAAGCCCAAATGTTAAGAGTATTAGAAGCTTATCAAGATGAAGATAGATTGGTATTTTTGTCCCACACTATTGATCCAAAAAGGGATACTGTCGAAAGACTAAAAAAATATGCAGATAATCTTGGTGTTGGGGTGCCCAAATGGCATTTTGTTACTGGAGATAAAGATAAACTGCACGGTATAGCTTCTTCCTATTTTAGTATTGCCTACGAAGATTCCAGCGCTCCTGGAGGATTTGATCATAGTGGAAGGCTTATTTTGATTGATCAAAACAAACACATTCGATCCTATTGTGATGGTACTGATCCTGAATCAGTAGATCAATTTATTAAAGACATTGGAATTCTATTGGAGAAAGGATAATTGGTTTAACCAATTTTCTATTTCACTAAATGCTAAATTTCTTGAGCGCTTTTTAGACAAGACAACATCGTGTAAGGCTCCTAGTACCTCAACGATGGTAACTTGATGACCAAGTCTAGTTGCACCTCTTTTAATGTCCTCTACATCCAATACGGTTTCAGATTCCAAAATTTCTGGCTCAAATGTTGAAGTTTGCCAAGTTCTATCACTATGTAGTACCAAAATAGGTTTTTCTATCTCAAGTCCTTCTTCTACCATTTGATGCCCCCTTCTAACCGCTCTAACCCAGCCTGCATAGAGGGGCACTCCTTCAATGGGTTTCCAGGTGGTATTAAACTCCCACTCTCCATAATAATCCTTATGTAAACTTTTGGCATAAAGACCTTCAGGTCCAATGGGTAATGGATGAGTTGGATTAAATTTTCCAATGATATTATAGTAAACCTCTGCGATAGACAAAACAAAATTAGTTTTCAAATCAAAGAAAGGGCTATTGAGAATATAGGCATCTACCACATCATTTTCTCCCTTTTCATGGGCATATAATGAAGCAATAAGTCCACCCTGGGAGTGGGCATTGATGACCAAGTGTTCATTACTGAGTTTGATTCGCAACACTGCACTATCAATTTCTTGGAAATATTCAGTTAGGTCTGCCGTATAATTATTGCGCATATTATCCTTTAGAGAGCGCCCTGCCCTTCTTAAATCTAGCGCGTAAAAATTATATCCCAATTGATGGTAAAACGATGCCAAATGAACCTGGAAAAAATAATCCCCAAATCCATGAATGTATAGGATAGCTTTAGATGAACTAGAATCTTTGAGAGGGCTGGATAATAAGGTGGCTACTAATTCTATTCCATTTTCTTGACCCAAGATAAACTGATCAATAGAAAAACTACTTTCTACTATTGAATCCACCTTTGATTTTCCATCGGGATAGATTTTTGAATAGTTTTCTGCTGTTTCATCCGTACCGCAAGCTGTGATCAAAGGAAGCAGGATTAGGAAGAACAAGTAGCGAATCATAGCGTTAATTTTAATGATAAAGATAAGACTATATGAGCCAAGTTATGCCAGTTGATGCTATCCAGGGTATGGATAAATTTTTTAAAATGCATTTAATCAATTCCCTTTCTGGAATTAAATCAC
>CALAZP010000310.1 GCA_937926355.1 uncultured Saprospirales bacterium | reverse complement strand
CCATAGGTTACATACCTCTTGATTCTTGAAATAACGCGATCATCCACTTTATAATCCAAAGCGAGGTCCATACGACAAATTTTATTGTCAATGACCTCCTTTGAAATAATACCGTTCTCCATTTCAGAAAAAGCTAGCTTACTATTCACGCTCCCTGCTGAAATACCCCAAAAAGTCAAAAAAATCAATAAGTATTGTTTCATTTAAAAGTTTTTACCCATTAATGAGATGTCTTTTTAATTTGAAAAACGCCGCAAAAGTATTCATTTTTACAGTAAATCCAAATAATAGTTCATAACGAAAATTATTTGAACCTATTTTCAAAATAAAATATCTCTATTTTTGAAAAATCAAAAATTTAGTATTGTTTTCTCTGGAATTAGTATGTGTGAAGTTACAAGCGCTTAAACAACAAAATCAATTCTTATATTGTTTTGAGGTATCAAAAAATTATATGGTGGAATGAAACTTAGAATTATAGCATTTGGTATTGCTCGCGATATATTTGGCCACTCTTCCATTGAAATAGACTGGCCACTAAACCAGCCTACGGTGCAAGATATTAAGCTTTGGCTAACCAAACAGTACCCAGAGTTTGCCAAGCTCGCTTCATTTGCCGTAGCAGTTAATGCTCAATACGTTGCGGATGGAGCTACCGTTAAGGAATCAGACGAAATTGCTATCATTCCTCCGGTGAGCGGTGGTTAAGTTGATGATAAATATCGTTCATGTTTTCCGGATGGTTGGCATTTGTAAGTGGCAATGTCGGGGCATTTTCAATTAACTGTACATCTATATTCATAAGTGTTTTCCTAGGACATGTAATTCCTTTGTCTAAATCTCTTTGCAAGTATCCCATAGAAAGTGGTTCCCATATAGTAATAAGAGGTTCATAATACCCTGTATCCTTATTAACAATTACTGTAGCATTCTTCCTTGGATTTCGTTTTTCAATTAATAATTGTAATAATTCCTTATTGAGCAAATACAAATCTGTAGCCACGATTAGCCATGCCTTTGTAGCATGAGTTTTAAAAGCTGACATTATTGCGCCTTTAGGGCCTAAACCTTCGTATAGATCTACAATATAAGGTCGACCTTCAGGTAGTTCCCGTGTTTGATCTTCCCGAATACTGTAAAAAGTTTGTTCACACAGCGGTTGCAGTAAATCAAATAAATGGTCTCTTTGTGGTTTTCCATTCGGTGATAATAAACCTTTGTCCCTTCCCATGCGCTTACTTTTTCCACCTGCTAGAACCAGTCCAAATAAAGGGGGCTTGCTAGATAAAATTTTCATAGGGGCTTATTTTAGCGTGAAGTCGCTCTTCCCACCTTTTTTTTCAATTAATCTAGTTTCTTTAATAATAATATCATGGGAAAAAGCTTTACACATATCATATATGGTTAAGGCTGCTATAGAAGCCCCTGTGAGCGCTTCCATTTCTACTCCTGTCTTTCCTTTTAGTTTGGCAGTGCATTCAATAACCACTTCATTGGGTTCAATCACCTCAACATGGACCTGAACTTTGGTTAAAGCTAAAGGATGGCATAGGGGTATTAAATCACTTGTTTTTTTCGCTCCCATAATTCCTGCTAAAATGGCCGTTTGGAATACTGGACCCTTCTTGGTATTGAACTCAATATTTGTTAAGGCCTCTATGATTTCTGACCCCAATTGGACAATTGTCCGCGCTGTAGCCGTTCTTTCTGTTACAGCTTTATCTCCTACATCAACCATATTGGGGTTTCCTGAATGGTCTAAATGTGAAAAATCTTTACTCATATTTTCTAAATTGAAAAATTGGAAATATTTCCCCTTTCTTAAAATCTGATTTTTCAGCTGGTAAGGCCATGAAGGCATCTGCATCTAGCAGATTAGCAAAATCACCTGAGCCTTTACCTTCTACAGGAAAGCCAATTTTACGGCCATTTTCCTCCATTTTTATTCGAACCTGCAAAAAATAATCCAAAACAGGTTCAAAGTTAAAATTGGAGCCAAGTATTGCAAAATCATTGGATGAGGAAGAAAGGCCTATTTGTTTTCTTACCCAAGGAATTACATATTTATGCGTACACATAAATGAAGATACAGGATTACCAGGTAACGCAAATACTACTGCTTTTTGATGAGAACCAAACCAAAATGGTTTGCCAGGACGTTGCAATACACCATGAAATTTTTGCTCCACTTGGTTAGCTGAAAGCGCCATTGGTATAAAGTCCTTTCTTCCCATGGAAACTCCTCCTGAAAAAATTAGAACTTCATATTCATTGATAAGCTTAGAAATCTTTCCTATGGAAATGGACGAATCATCCGGAAGGTGGTGCAAATCAGCTATTAATCCAATATCTTTTAGTACGGCTTGAATCATGTAGCTATTAGACATTCTTATCTGATGAGGTTTTGGAACTTTATCGATAGCTACCAATTCGTCTCCTGTAGATATAATGGCCACTTTAGGATACTTGGAAACCCGGACCTCTGTCTTACCAACAGATGCTAAGACCGCTATTTCTGCTGATGATATTCTTTTTCCAATTGACAACAATTCAGCACCTCTTTTTTTATCGTGCCCTTTAGGATGAATATTCTGTCCTTTTTTTACTGGAGCCAAAACATGAGCCTTCCCATTAGTAATTTGAATATCTTCATATCGAACAACCGCATCTGCTCCTATGGGCATCACTGCACCTGTCATCACCTCAATACAAGAGGTGTTTTTCAGTAAAGTGAGTGGTTCATAACCAGCAGGCTGGATACCTTGTATCTCTAATTTTGGAAACCCCGATTGAAATGCCAATGATGAAACCGCTATTCCATCCATAGTTACCCGATCAAAAGGCGGAAAATCTCTGTCGGCAAAAACCGACTCCTGCAAAACACATCCCAGCGAATTCTCTAATCCCACTTTTTCCGTAGGAATAGTAATAGATGAAGTAGACTCTAAAACAATTTGATAAGCTTCTTTTGTAGAAATTAATTCCTTCATTAACCACCAATTGTAGCCATTGATTCTGATACTGGATGGCCATTTAATCTTTTCTTTTCTGCTTCCCATCCATCTTTAGCTCGATATTTGAGGGCCTCTAAAAACATTAGCCTCAATTGAGCTTCGTCTGCTCCAGATCTTATAATATTTCTAATATTAAAAATTCCTTCATCGTATAAGCATGTCTTTAAAAGACCTTGAGGCGTTATTCTAATGCGGTTACAAGTCCCGCAAAATGTCCTAGAATAAGCTGCAATGATTCCTATACTTCCTTTAAACCCTGGAACTTGATAATGAGCAGCTGTGGCATTGGGTGGATCTGGGATTTTTTCAATTGAAGGAAATTCTTTTTGTATATGTTCTAATATTTTAACGTGATTCCAAAGCCATTGCTCATAGTGGACTCCAGCACCATTGAAAGGCATCTCCTCGATAAACCTGACTGAAATTGGATGTTTTTCAGTAAGGGCTACCATAGCAATGATATCTTCGATATTTTGATCATGCATAACTACAGCATTGATTTTAGTCTTAATTCCATAGTATAACAAAGCATCAAAAGTCTCCATAACCTTGTCGAAAACATCCCGCCGTGTAATCTTGTGAAATCTATTTCGATCCAGGGTATCCAAACTAAGGTTAACGGAGTGGACCCCCATCTCCTTTAATTTAGGAACTAAACGGGCTGTTGTGGTGCCATTAGTGGTAATATTAATCTGATCCAATCCCTTCATAGCACTTAGAACTTTGATGAAATCAGGTAAATCCCTTCTTACAAATGGCTCCCCTCCTGTTATCCTCACTTTATTAATTCCCAAGCTTACCAAGACTTTCATTATTCTCTCCATTTCCTCAAATGTGAGCAAATCAGACTTGTCTACATATTTGATTCCCTCTTCTGGCATACAGTAAAAACACCTAAGATTACATCTATCCGTGACTGCTAACCTGACGTAATTTATTATTCTTCCGTGATTATCAAATATCTGTTCCCGCTGCATATATCCAATATAATGAAATATTTAATTCACCCTTTATTTTTTTCTATTATTCCCTTTTTAAATTTCACTTTCAAAATATACTATGTTTAACTACTCTGAATAAAAATGGATTACATATAAATATTTTTGTTAAATTTAAAATAATATATATGTAATATATTTTTAATTTTACTGTTCAATAGACAACTTTTTCTTTTGAAAGTGTAAAACGACCTAAAAATGTCTAAAGGCTCCCCCTTCTTAGCCGTTCTATTCCTTTTTATAGGACTAGGCTTAGCTGCACAGGATATCCAATGGAATAAATGCAATACTGTAGAGGTAATGCAATGGATGCGTTTACAGCATCCAAATATGGAAAGTGACGATGCCTTCGAACAATGGATAGCCCCTAAGGTAACTGCTCTTAGTATGGATCCTAGAATGAGGTCCTCTTTAACCATACCCATAGTTTTCCATATCATTCACGATGGCACATCCATCGGTTCTGCAGATAATCCAGCTGAAGGGTATATTTACGCTCAAATAGAACAAATCAATAATGATTTCCGGAAAAAGGTAGGAACTAGTGGCTACAATAACCACCCAGATGGCGCAGATATAGAACTTGAATTTTGTCCGGCTACCCAATCTCCCAATGGTACTATTCTTTCTAATCCTGGCATCAATAGAATTAACAGAAATGAATTAGGTTGGTCTGCTCCACCTTATGGTACTTGCGAAGGGGATAATTTTGGTTCCTCTTATATTCAAAATATTATAAAACCAGCTACCCAATGGGATCCGAATCAATATTTGAATGTTTGGGTGTTGCAAACGAGTTGTAATGTCCTTGGATATGCCCAATTTCCTAGTACATCAGGACTTAATGGAATAGGAAGTAGTAATGGAATTGCCGCTACAGATGGAGTTGTTATCCGGCCGGAAACTCTTGGGAGCACCGATCAAAACAACCCTTACAGTCAAAATTTTGGAATGGGAAGAACCTTAACCCATGAATTAGGCCATTTCTTTGGCCTTAGGCATATTTGGGGAGATTCCAATTGTGGCAATGATTTTTGTGACGACACTCCTCAATCCTTTTCCTCTAATCGAGGTTGCCCTGATATAACGACTTGCGATGGCCTAAAAGATATGGTTGAAAACTATATGGATTATACCAATGATGCTTGTGTTAATATTTTTACTCAAGATCAAAAATCCAGAATGTTGACCGTATTGGCAAATAGTCCAAGGAGAGGCACCCTTACCTCTTCGACTAGTTGTGGAGCCAATAACGCTCCCTTAACCTCCAATTTTTATGCTTCAATTACTCAAATAGATCCAGGACAATCTGTACAATTTACCAATTTATCTTCTGGCAATCCCATTTCTTACCAATGGACTTTTTCTGGTGGAACCCCGGCTACTAGCAACCTTGCTAATCCAGTTGTAACTTATTCAAATAGTGGTTCCTTTCAAGTTACTCTCAGTATTACCAATGCAACTGGAGAAATTCACTCTGTAACTAAAAATAATTTTATTACTGTGCGAGATAAAGCGGTAGGTAGTTGCCCCAATGCTACGCCTATTCAAAATCTAATGGAGAGTTTCGAAAACACAACATATGCTTGGGAACAGAGTACTCAGGATGATATGAACTGGACCAGAACGACAAAAGCTACTCCCTCCTCAGGTACCGGCCCACAAGGCGCTAGTGAGGGAAGTCATTACCTTTTCATGGAAGCTTCTAGCCCTAATTATCCTAATAAAACAGCCATATTAAACTCTCCTTGTCTGCATAGCCTGTCCATCACAGAAGGTTATTTATCTTTTGATTATCACCTCTTCTCTACCGACGTCTCCAATACGATTGGTTCCCTTCGACTAGAGTACAGTACCGATCAAAATACATGGTCTACTTTATGGGAACAAAATGGTTCTACTGGAGAAGACAGGTGGTTAACGGCTTCCATTAATTTAGAGTCCATAGTTGGACAAGAACAACTTTACCTTAGGATCCTTGGAAAAACTGGTACTACTTGGAGAAATGATATAGGAATTGATCATATTAATTTTTCTCAGGTAGCCAAGTCAGATATAAAAACCCCAAAAGCCGATTTTTCATCCACTACCGTTTCTATATCAACCGGAGAGACTGTTGCTTTTACAGATGAATCCAAAAATAATCCAACTTACTGGGAATGGACTTTTGAAGGGGGCTCCCCAGCTTATAGTGCTAACCCCAACCCAGTTATAATTTACAATAACCCTGGCACTTTTGATGTACAGTTGATAGCAGGAAATGAGGCGGGTTTTGACACCCTATTGATGGCTAATTATGTAACAGTAAGTGCCCCAGCGATTAATCCTATTGCTCAATTTACCGTGGCTACAAGCACCATTGAAGTGGCTAGCCAAATAACTTTTGAGGACCGAAGTATTGGAACACCTAATAGCTGGTCGTGGTTTTTTGAAGGAGGGACTCCTCAAACAAGTGAGGATCAAAATCCCATTATAACCTATAATTCAACCGGAGTCTTTGATGTTAGCCTAGAGGTTACTAATGACAATGGAAGTGATACGGAAATAAAATACGGTTATATCACGGTAACCGATGTTCAAGGAGCTCCGATTCCCGATTTTGTAGCCAATAAACGGGTGCTTGCCGCTGGAGATAGCGTAGTTTTTGATGATATTTCATCAGGAGCGGTCACTTCTAGGGCTTGGACTTTTACCGGAGGTACTCCTGAAAATTCCGATAAAGTAGAACCAGTAGTGGTCTATAATACTCCAGGTTTTTACAATGTAAAATTAAAAGTATCGAATGGGGGCGAGAGTGATTCCATCACTAAAATAGACTTTATAGAAGTCCAAGAAAACCCCCTTTATCCAGATTTAAATTGTGAAAATGGCATTCATACCTTTCCATATTTCGAAGGGTTTGATATCACCAATAAAATTACCTGGGAAAATAATATGTCTGATGATGATTTCGATTGGACTTATAATTCAGGAAATACACCCTCTTCTGGAACTGGGCCTCCTTCAGCAGCAAATGGAACTCATTACTATTTTATTGAGGCTTCCAATCCCAATTATCCTTTTAAAGAAGCTATTCTGGAATCCACCTGTTTTGATTTTTCTCCGTACAGCGATATACAATTTACCTTTCAATACCACATGAATGGCATCCATACGGGTACCCTTTCCCTAGAAGGTAAAGCTGGTTCAGGGAATTGGCAAACCCTTTGGACCAAAACAGGGCCACAAGGCAATCAATGGAATAAAACAGTAGTGGATTTAAGTAATTTTTTTGGAGCTAACCCAGCTGTGAAGTTTAGATTGAAAGCCAGCACAACGGATGGTTGGCAAGGTGATATTGCCATAGATGATATTCGTATATACACAGTGGATGCACAAGGGCAATCCCCCATAGCTGCATTTGAGGCTGATAGTCTAGTGGTTAGTAAAGGATCTACCGTTAAATTTTTCGACCAATCACTACACCAACCTACCAGTTGGTTGTGGACTTTCGAAGAAGGTAACCCTTCTTCTTCTTCAGAACAAAATCCCGAAATCACTTACGATTCTGCAGGGACTTGGGATGTATTTTTAAAAGTTAGCAATACTATTGGAGATGATTCCTTAGTCAAGGCTGGATATATTCTTGTGAATGAAGATTGTGGTGCTGAACTAATTACACTTCCTTATAGTGAGAGTTTTGAAACTGGCTGGGGTGCCTGGCAAAATATTGCCGAAGACAGCACTTATATCACCAATGGAATAGTCGATACTTTGGTAGATTGGCAACTAATAGATACCGCTTCACTAACCCCTAATACAGGTCCCGATTCAGCTCTACATGGTCAATTCTACATATACCTGGAATCTACCGACTCTATTGATAACAATCTAGGCGAATTAGCTAGTCTAAGTAGCAATTGTATTGATTTTGGAAATGCAGATGCCCCTGCTATTCAA
The DNA here is from genome assembly GCA_937926355.1 of uncultured Saprospirales bacterium. Taxonomy (GTDB): domain Bacteria; phylum Bacteroidota; class Bacteroidia; order Chitinophagales; family Saprospiraceae; genus CALAZP01. The sequence goes on along the minus strand of CALAZP010000310.1, from coordinate 9,829 downwards.
TTTGGTTACCATTTTTTTGGAGACTCCAATGATTTGGATAGCCTTCGTTTGGAAGGTTCTAATAACGGCATTTCTTGGGATACCTTATGGACCATTACCGGTAATCAAACCAACAATTGGGATACTGCCGTGGTGGATTTGAAAACTTTTGCTGCAAGTGGGGGTACCAAACTTCGATTCACAGCCAATACAAAACCGGGATCAGGAGATCTGGGTGATATCGCCATTGATGATATTAGGATATATGACTTGGTGGTTCCACCTGTAATTGCATCATTTCCCGATTCTATCTTTTTCACCTTTGGCATTGATCCCTGGCAACAAGCCACTGATGACGATTTTGATTGGACTTGGACCAATGAAGCGACCCCATCATCCAATACGGGTCCCGATTCAGCCTTTTACGGCTCTCATTTTATTTATGCAGAGTCTTCGGATCCAAATTACCCCAACAAAACCGCCACTTTACTTTCTCCCGCTTATGACTTTTCTAATGTAAAAGCTGGAGGATCTCCTCAACTTTCATTTGCCAATCATAGATTTGGCGGTTCCGTTGGCAGTTTGGAGGTATTTACCTCCATCGACAAGGTGAATTGGCAATTGATCTCTAAACTAGAAGGTGAAATTGTTGGGTCCGATTGGGCCTTAGAAACCATTAATTTGAGTACAACAGCATCTTTTATTCTAGAAAAACCGCTGGTATGGTTCAAATTTGTAGCTACCACAGGGACCAACTGGGATGGAGATATTGGATTAGATTATATAAAACTATCTGCCACCCCAACTATTCAAGACCCCATTCCAGACTTTGTAGTTAGTGATACCGTTATTCAAGTAGGGCAAAGTGTGACCTTTACTGATGCCTCCACCAACAACCCCAACCAATGGGAATGGGCCATCATCAATCAAGAAAATGATACACTGACCAAATCTACAGATAGTATTTTTAGTTTTACCTTTAGTAAAGCCAATGACACCCTTGATGTTCAACTTATAGCAGCTAATGAAATCGGAAGCGACACTGTAATGAAACCCAAACTTATTATTGTGGATTCGATTTATGCTCCCATTTGTGATAATCCAATAGATTCCTTGCCCTATGTATTTAATTTTGAAGGAGGGAATATTAATCCAGTCTTTTGGAACCAAAGTCAAACAGATGATTTTGACTGGCTCGTAAAATCTGGCGCTACCCCTTCGCTTAACACCGGCCCAATTAAGGCTAAAGAGGGCAATTTTTATGCTTATTTAGAAGCCTCTCCTCCAAACAGTCCTAATAAAACTGCGATTCTCGAGAGCAATTGTTTGAATTGGCAGGCCTATCAACAAATAGAAATGTCATTTGCCTATCACCTTTACGGTAGAGATATAAATTCCCTTTCCGTCCAATTAAGAACCGACCCCAACGAACAGTGGTTCACTTTCTGGGAAGCAAAAGGTAATCAAGGCAATCAATGGCTTGAGACTACATTAAATCTAAGCGCCTATGCAGGCAAAAATGTAGTTTATCTTCGAATAGTGGGTCAGACTGGAGGTAGCTGGCAAGGAGATATTGCGATAGACCAAATTGCTATTACTGGAAACTCCAACCAAACGTTGCCTGTAGCAGATTTTGAAGCTACTGATACAGATATTATAGCAGGGGAAAGTGTTCAGTTTTACAATCTTTCTCAGGGTGCTACTAGAATTATCAATTGGACTTTTGAGGGCGGTACTCCACAGACCAGTATATCTCAAAATCCTCTTATTAAATATGATACTCCAGGAGTTTATAAAGTCACCTTAGAGGTAGGCAATAATTATGGATCAGATGTGGCGGTTAAAAACAACTTTATAGTTGTAGCCTCTAAAGGAACTGTTTGCGGTGATGCCTCGAGCACCTTAACCTACTCCCAAGGATTTGAAAATGGGGTTGGAGACTGGATTCAGGATGCTGAAGACGATTTTGACTGGGAAATAAATTCAGGACTAACCAATTCGTCTGGAACAGGTCCAAGTGCTGCATTTGAAGGAACATACTATGCATTCATAGAGGCCTCAAGTCCCAATTATCCCAACAAATCAGCCATCTTGGAAGGTCCTTGCACTGATTTATCTTTATTGAGTATTCCTTATGTAAGATTTTCTTACCACATGTACGGATCCACAGTTGATATGGGTAAATTAGAACTACAAGCTAAGTCGCCCTCAGAAGAATGGTCCACCATCTGGTCAGATTCTATCAATAGGGGAAATCAGTGGCAAGTAGTCAATCAATCACTTAGCTCCCTTCAGTCTTACGAACAAACCAAATTACGATTTGTCGCAACTACCAAAAATTCTTGGCAAAGTGATATTGCAATTGATGGTATTTTCATTTTAGATTCAGCCAATTTAGATGCTAAATTAAATATACCTGGAAATCCATCATTAGCAGATAATAATGCTGATGAATTCCAAGATTTTCGGCAAAAAGCCGAAAAAAAAGTAGACCTATATCCCAATCCTGCATCTGAATCTATACGCGTGGAATATGAAACTTTTGAATCTGGTTTGGCTGATATCACCATATTCGACCTACTAGGGAACAGGCAATTGAAGAACAATCTACAAGCTACAAGAGGTCAAAATACTTTAGATATGGACATATCCCGCCTTCCAACGGGAACTTATATACTTGCTGTGCAACAAAATGGGGAATGGACAAGAAAAAGGTTTTTGAAATTGTGATTGGGCAAAATTATGGGCAAGAACCCTCCTCCCAAAATTTTACTCCCGCTGCTTGAGCAGAGCAGGCATTTCCGTAGGTCACATTATCACACCCACAAACCGGATCGTATTCTTTAGTACAAAATTTATTTAGTTCTGGCCCTTTACAATCCTCCATTATCATATCCGATTTTTGGCAATTTATACCAATAAAGGAGAGTATACCGAATATGAAAAGGGGTAATTTCATGATCACTCAAAATGGTTAAAGAATTAACATTGGAATCCCTATAGAAGTTCTCATCAGTTTTTTAGCGTTGCTACCTACCCGATAGGTAGCTGGGGTATTTTTGCCAGATCGGGTAATGATCACTAAATCCAAGTTCTGTTCCCTAGCATATAAGGCAATTGTATCGGCTATTTGAACTCCTTTACGAAGGACTAATTCCCATAATTCTCCATCCAACTTGGCTTGCTTCTTAAAAGATTTAAACCGCTCTTGAGCTCGCTTTTGGGTGGCATCTTCTAATGCCTGATCATTTTGCTCCATATATGGGAAATAGGCTAAAGGCAATTTATACACATGAAGGCATTGGTTCACTGTGTCCAGTTGCTCGTACAACTTTAAAGCAAAATCAAATATCGGTTTTTCATCGATGGATAACTCTGCACAACAAGCCACTTTATGTATCCCAACTGATTTGGTGGGAGGAACCAACAGAACAGGTGTGCAAGATTTATCCAATGCCATTACGGATTGTGCAATAACCCCTGTTCCTCGACCTGGTCGCTTTTTGCCCATAACCAAAAGGCTTGAATTGTGCTTAATAATAGTATCCACAATAGCTTTAGCACTATTTGGTTCGAAAGTTACCATAATATCCCAATCAATGGGTTTGTCGGCAATCAGATTGGCAAAACGCTTTTTGGTGGAGGCCAAAATATTGGACATCAATTTATTGATGTTTTCTTTGGATAAAGGAAGGGTCTCATTTAAAAATTCTGCCCTTATATTATGAAATAAAATTAATCGATTGCACTCGGGAAAAATATTGGCCCAAAAAAGAGCTTGTTCCACCAACCTGTCATCTGTATCAGAAAGGTCAATACAAACCATCAAACTATTTATTGTTTTCATCCTCATTTTCGTTTTCTAACAATTCTTTAATCTTGGCAGCATAAGTTTCCTGTTCCTTTTTGTAGGCTTTTTTCCTCATTTCTTGGCTATCTTTTTTAAATGCTTTATTTAAAGAGAAAACCACCATGAGGAGAATTACAGCAAAGGGCAATCCGGCGGAAATAACGACACTCTGCATGGCTTTTAAGCCTCCGGCAAAAAGTAATGCTGCAGCTACTGCTCCTTCTAGTAATGCCCAAAAAATGCGTTGCCCAACTGGTGCATCTAATTTGCCTCCAGATGTTATACTATCCACTACTAATGAACCGGAATCGGATGAGGTAACAAAAAAAATGGTCACCAAAAATATTCCTATAAATGAAGTCACTTTACTAAATGGAAAAGCTTCTAACAGCACAAAAAGGGAAGTGGAAAGATCGGAATTAACTGCAGCGGCAATTTCCGTAATTCCATTAGTCTCTAAAAAAATAGCTGTGCCACCAAATACAGACATCCAAACAAAAATGAGCAAGGAAGGTACCAACAATACCCCCAAGACAAATTCTCTGACCGTCCTACCTTTTGATACTCTGGCTATAAAAATACCTACGAAAGGAGACCAACTGATCCACCAAGCCCAATAAAAAATAGTCCAATTGTTCTGCCAATTTCCTCCAGTATAGGTTTCTGCCCATGTACCAACTGTAAGAAGATTATTAAAGTATTGTCCCAAATTTTGAATAAAACCATCTAAAAGATAAACAGTGGGGCCAATAATGAGAATGGCTACCAAAAACAAAAGGGCAATCCGCATATTCAAAACACTCAGAAACCTTACTCCTTTTTTAAGTCCAAGCACTACAGAGATTGTAGCTGCTAATGTAATAATGCCAATAAGTATGATGTGGGTGGTTGTATTATTAGCGACATTAAATAGAAAATTTAATCCAGCAGCAACTTGTTGCACACCAAGTCCTAAGGTAGTAGCTAAACCAAACAAAGTAGCTACCACGGCTAGCACATCAATAGCATTACCTATTGGGCCGTATATTTTATCTCCTATTAAAGGATAAAATAAAGACCTTACAGTAAGGGGCAATTTTTTGTTGAATGTAAAATATGCTAGTGCCAATCCAATGATAACATAAGGTCCCCAACCATGAAGTCCCCAATGTAAAAAAGTAAACAGCATAGCTTGGCGAGCCTTCGCTGCTTCATTGGGCATTTCCATTGGAGGATTACTATAGTGATATATTGGCTCAGCTACTCCATAAAAAAGAAGTCCAATCCCAATCCCAGCAGAAAAAAGCATAGAAAACCAGGAGAAGGTAGTGAAATCTGGTGTTGCATTCGTACCACCAAGTCGAATATTTCCATATTTACTTAATGCAAAAATCAGAGCGGCAATGACAAAAATATTGGTTGAAAGAATAAAGAACCACCCCATGGAGTCTGAAGCCTTCTCTTGAAACTCACTGAAAATTTTTACGATGGCTTCACTAAAAAAAAAAGATACGATTATGATTCCTATAACGATAAAAGAGGCCGGATAAAACACCGGCCTATGAATATCAAAAAGTCTTGTCTTTCGATTTACCATTCCAAGATTTTACTGCATTAACCACATGGCTGCATTTTGATTATTTCCACCCAATTTATTCACTGCAGCTTCATAACTTGCTGCATTTAGGCTCTGCTCTTGACCTGGGTATAAAAATCGCAAGGGAAGCTTATCTGCATTAAGATTATCGCAAGGTGCATCCAAAAATGGAATACCATCCCAACTCATCCCTGAAGCTTTGTACCATCTTCTAACTTCAAAATATGGCTCGAGTCCAGTAAAAAATAAAGACAGCCATTTTTGTTTCCAGATGTCCTTAACAGCTGAGTAAGCTACACCAGAATTATTGTAATAATCTTCGAAGTCACTCCATCCAAAAGGATTGACATCTACTTTATAATATTCCATAGAAGCCGCAATACCCCCTTTATAAAGAGTCTCAATATTACCATCAATCCATCCCAAAGCTACTGCCTCTGCTAATAAAAAATGGGTCTCTGCTGCGGTCATAATGATTCCCTCGGCTGAAGCTAATCCCAGCGAAGCAGCTGTCGTTCTTGTGGGGTCATCCCAATAACTAACTCCTAATCTAGAACCCGTCTTTGAACAAGAAGAACTATTCGAACCATTAACTGCGCCATTGAATGCAGAAATATCATTAAAATCATCATTATCTGGACGGGCATACCGCATCAACCTAGGGTCTTTATATTCCATCAATATATCTAGTGCAGTTTTACTGATAGCAACCGCATCAAAATCACCTGTTTTGATTGGAATAAGGGGAAATTGATTGGGGAAACCGCTTAGATAAGTAAGCGTTGCATTTTCGGAATTTTTGGTCATCAGCTGTCCAGAATTGGCAACTGTTGCAAATTTAGATGCAGCACTGGATATTTTGTCACCCGCGGTCATCAAAAGACGCATGGTCAACCCATTGGCTAACTTTACCCAATTGGCGGCATTGCCATTATAGATAATATCACCTGAAATACTTCCAGCACCAGACAATAAACCCTTTGCTCTATCTAAGGTAGCGAGTAAATCCTCATAGATCGCATCTTGACTATCATAGGATGGGGTGAAATTATCAGCACCACCTTGAATAGCTTGAGAATAAGGAATATCTCCATATGCATTGGTCAAAGTAGCATAAATCCAAACCTTTGTAACTAATGCAGCTCCTTCCATTTGCTGATTCTCCTCGGCATTTGCCAAAACTTCTACTTGATGAATATCCGTTAAACTTTCATACAAGCCCTCCCATACTGTGGGAAAAGCATTCCAATTATATGCATCTACCTCCGTTCTCAATGTTTTTGCAGTCAATTGGCCAATATTATTTCCCAATAAAAATGATTCCGTTACCATCGTATTCATGGCATTCCTCAATCCAGAAGTAAACAAGACATCAACTCCCACTGAAGTAGGCTCATTGGGATTTTCGTTAAATGTCTCAAATTGATCGCATCCTGGCATTAGAATGACCATAAAGGACATTCCAGCACCTATTAATATCTTTTTTAAAGTATTCATATTTATTATTCTTTTTTTTAATGGGGTCTTGATTAAAATTGAGCACTAACAGAAAGTCCTATACTTCGTGTGGAAGGAAGTTGGGTACTTTCAAATCCATTTACAAAAATTCCGTTTCTAATGGAAAATGTTTCTGGATCTATAGTAGGTACATCTGACCATAACAGCAGATTTCTTCCAACCAATGAAAATCTTAAACCACTAACCCCTGATCCTTCTAATTTTTCCGAAGGAATACTATATCCAATACTCAGTTCTCTTAATTTAAAATAAGTAGCGTCATAAGTAGCTGCCTCAATATTATCTCGGTTAAATCCATTTCCATAATAATTGTAGAAATAGCCAGTATATCCAGCTCCTCCCGGTTGGACCACCACGTCGTTCTCTGATAATTCACTATCAGCAATAATACCATCTTCATTAGCATCTACCCAATTCCAACCAGGACCAACAACACCGCCCTCTGATTCAAGGGTATAGACTGGTTCTCCGGCCGCATCATAAGAAACAGAATGCACTCTCCTCCCTTCAAGGGTGGATAAGTCTAATAAGGGATCATCGTTATTGGTAATAGCACCTCCCGTATTATAAAGGGCATGAGACCTGCTATATATCTTTCCACCTATTTGTCCGTCTACAAGGAATCCAACATTAATTTGACCTATAGAGAATTCATTGAATAAGCCTAATCTTACATCAGGTTGAAAAGAACCTGCGGACACCTTTTCCTTAGTTAACAAGGGAAGCCCATCTACATGGATTATCCTCCCATCTGGTCCTCTTTCAAAACCTAATCCATATAACTGTCCTAATAATTCGCCTTGTTCTGCAACATATTCCAAGTCTGCTCCACCTTCATCTCCAGGGAAAACATCTGCTATAATTGAATATCTGCCACTCTCAATAACTTCTGGTAAAGATTCAACAACCGCTCTATTATGTCCCAAATTCAAGGTAGCATCCCAAGAAAAGTTGGGCTTATCAATAATTCTTCCACTAAGTAGTAACTCCACTCCTGAGTTTCTAATTTCTCCTCCGTTTGTTAGATTGAAATCATAACCACTAGTCTTTGCAATAGGCAAGAAAATAACCTGATTGAAAGAAAGCATGTTGTAATAGGTTGCATCCAATGATAGTTTGTTGCCAAACATTCTCAGATCCACCCCAAATTCTAAAGCAGTGGTACGTTCATTGGTCAAATCAGCATCTGCAATGGTATTGCCTGTGGTAAATACAGAATTAGAACCAAAAGAGGCTTGGGGAGTAAAGGTATTACCAAAAGCATAAGGTGGTGCTCCATTACCCACCTCAGCATAGGCAGCTTTAAATTTTAGAAAAGATAAAGCCCTGCCTGGTGTTAAATCCATTAATTCAGAAGCAATGAAACTGGCAGAAACAGATGGATAACCAAAATCGAATTCTGAGTTATCAATACCAATTACTGGATTGACTAAAGTACTATTCCAATCGTGTCTGTAGGTAGCGTCGACATATAAAAAGTTTTTGTAGGCAAAAGTACCAAGGGCAAATAAACTATTGATTCCTGTTCTGGTTTTCTGAGATTCTACCAAGACATTTGATCTGGCATTAGATAAAGTATAAATGCTTTCACTCGTGCCAAAAAATTTCAATTGTGGATTGTTAGCAATTAAATAGTTAGCATTCTGACGCATTAAATTTCCTCCAGCTTTAAAATCAATAACCAGGTCGTTATTTCTATCGGTATTATACCCCAGCAAAATTTCTGTATTGGTTTCTGAAAACGAAATTTCGTCTTCTCTATAACTACCCTGAAGTACTCCTTTTGTGGATGGCGCTCTTCTAAACTGTCTTCCTTCATTGACCACGTCAGCTCCATACCTAAAACGGATATTCAATCTATTCGATATGTCGTAATTTACTTGAAAATTACCCATCAATCGATTGCTGTTAAATGCATTGGTATTTTCATTGGCGATAAACCAAGGATTATTTACCCATAGATTTTCAACATATCTTTGGTTACGTCCTTCTTGACCAGGTTCCCAATAGTCTTTCAAATCATCTATTTCTACCTGACGGGGATACCATAACCATCCGTACATGACGGAAGAAGACTCATCATATCCAGCATTAGGTACATTATCAGATGACGAATTCACGTACATCGCATTCATTCTAGTGGTTAACCTTCCATCTAATAACTCTTTACCAATACTTGCAGTGAAAGTATTTCTGTTTAAGTTAGTATTGGGCACAATTCCTCTTCTATTCAAATTAGTAAATGATAACCTACTATCTCCTCTTTCCGTAGCATTAGTAATGGCAATATTGTTAATTGCCGTTACGCCTGTTCTAAAAAAGTTTCTAATATTATCTTCTGCTGGAGTAAATGGTGCCGGTTGACCATTTGAATTGAATTGTTTAATCAGTTGACCATTCATTCTTGGTCCCCAGTTTTCTCCATAAGCTTCGTAGTACTCATTAGCACCTATGTAATTAGATCCATTTTGATACGAATACTTTCCATCTCCTCCAAAACCATATTCATTTTGATAATCTGGTAATTTTAAAATGTCTTCGACAGTGGTAGTCGAGTTTATCTGAACACCCCATCCTTCACTATTTTTACCCGTTTTGGTTTCAATAAGAATTACCCCGTCTGCAGCTCTTGATCCATATAAGGCTGATGCTGCGGGTCCTTTCAAAATATTGATGGAGGCTATATCATCTGGGTTTACAATTTGTGCTGCATTTCCAAAATCAATGGTGGTCGAACCATTCAAGCCATCATCAAAGCTGAATAAATCATTAGTAATAGGAATCCCGTTAACAATAAATAAAGGTTGATTGTTACCTAGTAAAGAAGCAGCTCCTCTAATGTTGATATTGGCAGAAGCAGTTGGTCCTGCGGCGCCTCCCGTAATATAAACCCCTGAGACTTTACC
>CALAZP010000309.1 GCA_937926355.1 uncultured Saprospirales bacterium | reverse complement strand
TTGGACGTGGCTATTGTAGCAACAGATGGGGCTGGGAATAGAGATTATTGCATTACGACTATTGTTCTTCAGGATAATCAGGGGTTGTGTATAAATGAAAATGGCTTGGCAGGCCTTATTACCACCGAGGAGAATCATGCGGTTAAAGGGGTTACCATCAAAGTTAGTGGAGCGGGTTCTACAGAAGATATGGAACCTGTAGTTACAGACGATAGGGGAGTCTATGAGGTAGACGACCTAAAGGTTGGAGGTGATTACACTATTGTTCCTGAAAAACAGGGTTCCATAATAGATGGAATTTCGACCTTAGACATTATATATGTAACTAAGCACATCTTAGGGGTGCAGAAATTTGATTCCCCATATAAGGTTTTAGCTGCCGACGTAAATGCCTCAGGAACCATAACCACGTTAGATGTAATTTTACTTAGGAAGTTAATCTTAGGAGTGACTTCTTCTATAAGCAATAATAAAACTTGGCATTTTATACCACTTATTAACCAATTCGACACTCCTGAAAGTATTCTTATCAATAGAGATCAAATCAAGGAATTTATCAACATTAATAATGTGACCACAGATATGGTCAATCAGGATTTTGTTGCTGTAAAGACAGGGGATGTAAATTATTCAGCGGGTTTGGATCTCCAACCAAGAGGGAGTCAAACGTTTAGAATGAAGACAGATAATATTTGGGTAAATGCTGGGGAAAAGTATCGAGTTAAATTTACTGGAAAGGATCCCGACATTGAAGGCTATCAGTTTGCATTTAAACTTAATGCTGGTAAGTTAATCAGAGTAGTGGAAGGTATCGCGCAAAAGGAGCATTTTGGATTAAAATATGCCGAAAAGGGTATTGTGTTAACATCGTGGAATGGATTTGGAGTGGAGGGAACTTTATTTGGAATAGAATTTACAGCAGAGAAATCTGGATACTTGAGTGATATGATTCAGCTAATGGATGATTATTTACAACCTGAGGCTTATAATAAGGAAGGGGATTTATTGCAGGTGGCATTAGATTTTGAAAATGCACTGCCGTTACCAGAGGAATTTGAGCTATTCCAAAACGCACCTAATCCATTTAGAATTTCAAGTACTATTAGGTTTAGTATTCCTGAAACAAGCCAAGTGACGATAACCATTAGTGATGTAACTGGAAAAACCATTCGAAAGATGGAAAGAAATTATGAAAGGGGGTGGTATCAGTTGGAGGTAGATCAAAATTTATTGCCAGGTCCAGGAATGTATTATTATTCCCTACAGTCAGGTAATTTCAGTCAGACAAGAAAAATGGTTTTGCTACAATAAAATTGGAATGGGGACGCTATGATATAATTAATTAGTTTTGCGAAAAAATTTGAAAATGGAATCGGGAAAATCTAAAAATATTATCATCGTTTCATTGGCGATCCTATTAGTAGCTGCTGGGGTATGGGGTTTTTTGGAAGGAAGTGCACGGAAGAAAGCGGAAGTTCTTAATGATGAATTATTTGAGAAAACCGCCGGATTGACTACCCTTAGAGACGAGTTATCTAAGGAGGTGGATAGTCTTGAGCAGGCATATTTTACCTTAAGTGAAGAAAATAAAGCTTTGAAGGGCACGGTGGAGGAAGTTAATGAAAAGGCAGCTAAAGCTCAGAGGGCGCTCGTTAATGAAAGGCGAGCCAATGTTGGAGAAATTAATAGTTTGAGAGCTGAGTTAGAAATTTTGTTGAATGCAAAAAAGGATTTGGAGGCATCTATTGCTGATTTGCAATCTGAGAATGAGGCGTTGAAGCAGTTAGCTGGAGAGCTCGAAAATGATTTGGGTCAGGCAAGAAAGGAAAACGAAGCATTAGCTAATTTGAATAGAGCTATGGAGGGGGAAATCCAAAAGTTGACCTTGGCAAATTTTAAAGCCTCAGCTTTCGAAGTAGTTTTGGAACAGAAAAACCAAAAGGTTACTGCTCGATCTAAAAGGGGAAAGCGGTTAAATGTTAGCTTTGATTTGACCAATGTGCCAGAAGAATATCAAGGAATAAGGCCAATATATTTGGTTTTAACGGATGATAAATCTACTCCTATTCAAGTTGATAATGCCAAGCCAGTTCAGATAGTTATCAATC
>CALAZP010000308.1 GCA_937926355.1 uncultured Saprospirales bacterium | reverse complement strand
TTAAGTTACACTTCATTTCTTAGAATTTTTGTGTATATTATACTATAAAATGATAAATTAAAAGTATTAAACGGTGAACGAAGGTTTATATGAAGAACTGATAACCCAAATGATAGCAGCCAAATTGGATCAATTGGATAGCGATTCATTTTGGATACATAAATCTAAGATAGATGAAGAAGAGGCGGCTGCAATATTGTCCATGCATTTGGCTAAAGTTATTCGCTTTGCCCTTAATACTTTTAAAGGGAAAGAGAAGATCAGTGATCAAATTAAACTAGCGAACCAAATCATTCAATTTTTGAATGAGGTAATTGAAAAAGAAGAATTTAAGGAGGATCTGGTGGTGGTTCAGGGTCAAATTCTCGATGCTGTTTTTTCAAATATTGGTACATCAGAAGTCAGATGGTCCAAAAAGTTAAAGGAGATATCCCCCTACACCAGATTAACCCACAGTGAATTGTTTACCGGAGGCAACGTGAGCTTATCCCTTGAAAGTGAATTAAAGAAGGAAATCCTGTCAGCAGATGAAATTGATTTTTTGGTTTCCTTTATCAAATTCAAAGGTATTATTATTCTAGAAAAGGCATTGAGAGCATTCACGGAAAGAGGTGGAAAATTAAGAATTATAACCACCACGTATATGGGGGCTACGGATTATCGAGCTATCGAACTTTTGTCAGATTTACCGAACACCGAAATAAAAATTTCCTATAACTCATCTAATGAAAGGGTGCATGCCAAGGCATATTTGTTTAAGAGAAAATCTGGGTTTCATACCGGTTATGTAGGTTCTTCTAATTTTTCGAGGTCTGCATTAACAGATGGTTTGGAATGGAACCTAAAAATAACCACCAAGGAAGTGGCCCATATCATCGATAAATTTGAGAAAACATTTGAATCTTATTGGCTCAACGAAGATTTTGAATTATTTGAAATTAAGCGCGAAGCGCAAAAGCTAAAAGATGCTTTGCAACAATCTAAAACGGGGGGCAAAAGAGAATGGTCTCAGGTTTACTTTGACATCAAACCTTTTCCATTTCAACTAGATATATTAGAAAGATTAAAGGTAGAAAGAACTCTTCATGGGAGGAATAATAACTTAGTGGTTGCGGCTACTGGAACTGGGAAAACGATGATTGCTGCTTTTGATTATAAGCGTTATAAACAGTCCAAGCCCAAAGCAAGATTGCTTTTTCTAGCTCATAGGATTGAAATATTGCAGCAATCATTAGCTACTTTCCGCGCGGTACTTAAGGACAACAATTTCGGTGAATTATGGGGAGATGGGGTAATTCCTGAGTCGATGGAATTTGTATTTGCATCTGTTCCTACTTTGAGTAGGCAGCTGTACCAGCTTAAAGTATCAAAAGATTATTTCGATTTCATAATTATTGATGAATGCCACCATTTAACTGCTAATAGCTATAGAGGTATTTTAAATCATTTTGAACCCGATATTTTACTGGGGCTAACTGCCACCCCGGAGCGAATGGACGGTAGCGATATACTTGAGGATTTTCACGATCGTATAGCTGCAGAGATTCGTTTGCCGGAGGCGCTCAACCGCGGATTATTGTGTCCTTTTCAATATTTTGGGGTATCAGATAGTACAGATTTATCGGAGGTAGGCTGGGTCAAGGGGAAATATGTTCCCAGTGAGCTTTCGAAAATTTATACCTCCAATGATAGGCGAGTTGGGGAAGTGATACAGGCGCTTCATAAGTATACACGCGATGTTCAAGAGGTTCGAGCACTTGGATTTTGTATCACCATAGATCACGCTCGGTATATGGCTGAAAAATTTAGGTTAGCGGGTATGAAAGCCGAATTCCTTTCGAGTGACAACAGCCAAAAAAGGTCAAGTCTTAAAAAGAAATTATTGCAAGGAGATATCAATTATTTATTTGTTGTGGATATCTTCAACGAGGGGGTGGATATTCCCGAAGTGGATACGGTCCTTTTTCTAAGGCCTACTGAGAGTTTAACTATTTTTCTTCAACAATTAGGTAGAGGGTTACGCCATGCAGAGAGTAAGGAAAGTCTGACGGTATTAGATTTTGTAGCTAATAGTAGAGCGGAATATAATTTTGAAAATAAGTTTAGAGCCTTAATCGGCAAAACGTCTACGAAGGTAGTTCAAGAGATTGAGGACCATTTTCCACATTTGCCATTAGGATGTTCGATTGAATTGGAAAAAATGGCGCAAAGCTATATTTTAGAAAATATAAAACAGGCTACCAATATTAATCGGCCGAGAGTTTTGCAAAAGATTAGGCAATTCCGGCATCATACGGATTTGCCACTTACTTTAAAGAATTTTTGTGAGTTCAATCAACTTCCTCTCGAATGGCTATACCAAAAAGGAAGTTGGAAAAGGTTATGTGTAGATGCTGGGGTGGAGGAAGATTTTCCTGTGATAAACGAGAAGGTTTTAGTCCAGGCAATCAATAATAAATGGCTTAGTTGTAGTTCTTTTACCTATTTTAGTTTTTTACTAAGACTTGCCAAATCAAACTTTAATTTGGCTGGATTTAATTTGGGGGAAGAAGAAAAAACCATGCTTCTCATGTTGTATTTTGATGTTTGGCAAGAATGTGGAAAATACGAAAACCTAGAAGAGAGTATTGAAGTGTTGGGAAGTAATGCTGTATTGGTAGCCGAGCTCATTGAGTTTCTTGAATATCGGGTGGACAGCATTCAGCATGAGGAGTTACCTGTGGAGCTCCCCTATAGGCAACCTCTAAAGGTACATGCACGATATACACGAGATCAAGTTTTAGCTGCCTTTGGATTGAGTACATTTGAAAAAAAATCATCCAATAGGGAAGGGATTGCACCGGTACAGTCACTTAATACAGAGTTGTTGTTTATAAATTTGATTAAATCTGAGAAAGATTTTTCACCGACTACGCTTTATAATGACTATGCCATTAATGACCAGTTATTCCATTGGCAGACCCAGAATGCTGTTGGACCATTAACTGAAAAAGGGAAATTTTATATTAACCAAAAAAATAATAAAAGCCATATGCTACTCTTTGTAAGAGAGAAAAAGAAAGATGAATATGGCAGGACGATGGGATATGTTTTTATTGGTTCGGGTGAATTCCAAAGTTATTCAGGGTCCAAGCCGATGAATATAGTTTGGAAGCTTTCACATAGGATACCTTCCTTTCTTTGGAAAGAAGCCGCTAAATTGCA
>CALAZP010000307.1 GCA_937926355.1 uncultured Saprospirales bacterium | reverse complement strand
GCCACGCTCTGGAGTACGGATATTTATGCTAAATATATTAGGCCAGGCGCCAGTGACTCTGAAAAAATTAATGCGGGCAGGAAAGCTATTTTATTCAGTTTGGGAAGTGCTTTGATAATGGGTATGATCTTATTGTATATCAAATTTGATCAGCCAAACGCCGCATTTACGCATACCCTTAACAATCTCAGATATTATATTAACTGTGGAATTGTTGTCTTGATATTGAGTGCAGTTGGGCTATGGAGACCTGCAATAAAAGGGGTGCTGCTCGCTTTCTTAGTTACCATTCCATTGAATATTACGCTGCAGGTATTATTTCCAACTATGAATTATTTTGTTCGGGCTTTCTGGGTCATTTTCAGTGGTTTATTAATTGCTGGGGCTAGTAGCAATGGACGCATAATCCATCCACTTAGCCTTTTTGAAGCCGCCGATAAAAGGACGAAATTTTGGGGTTGGATGTTAGCAGGAAGTCTGGTCCTTCTGCATATCGTTTTTCACTGATCTGGTCTTTATAAATCAATAAGTTAATTTCAATACGATTCTAAGTTGATTTAATTGGCGACAAACTATTTTAGTTTGAAGCCTAACCTCGTCAAACCATCAATAATTTCTTCATTACTCATAAATAAATTCCAAAGAAGAGAGGATCTATGGTTTTCTATCATAATGATAATGGGGCCTTGATCTATGGCGAGATAGCCATCACTTACCCAGTTTTCCGACACACTAAATGCATCGTAAAATCCTGCCTCTCCCCATAATTCTGGATGTTCAAAGAAAAAATGCCTAAGGGCGTCCATAGATTCTTTGGGGGTATAAGGCATGGACGAAATGGCTGCTGTGGGGGAAATCACCCCAATATCATTCGTAGGTGAATGAGCTTCATAGCCTCCAACGCTATAACTGGCGGTAAGGCCCCAGCAATTTTCTCCATAATGTGGAAATTCCAATGGATTATCTATACAATAGGCTCTGTTGATAAGGGTGTGATTTTTATTTTGGATATAGTAATCCGCATATTCATCATAGATTATATTTGGGTTCAATCCCAAAAATGAATAATGCGCAAAAAATAAGGGTCCCCCCATTTCAGGTCCTAAAGGCAGCTCAAAACTATAATATTGATTTCCATTTTTAAAATTAGTGCCTTGGGCCCAAACTTGATGATAAAGATTTGGGGATATTGAATGAGTGGGGGAGGATGAGGCAAGAACATAAGTAATAAGTGTTTCCATCCAACCCTTTAAGGAAAAGTTCATTTCGAAATGGTGCTTTGGGGACCAATGCCAGTAAAGTTGATTACGGTTATTGGTATACCAATCCCATTCAACCTCATGATAAAGCTTGGTTATTTTTTGCCGTAAAGTTACTTCTGTTTGGTCTTCCCCATTGAAAAATGTGCGTGCAGAAAGCAAACCTTGGATTAAAAAGGAGGTTTCTACAAGGTCTCCTCCATCATCTTTCGCTGAAAATGGGACGGTTAACGATGTTTGTCCATCATACCAATGAGAAAATGCTCCATGGTATCTTTCTACTTTTTCCAAGAAATCTACCATCTTTTGTATTCTATTTAAACCCTCACTTCTGGTAATATAATTTCTTGTAATCCCTGTAATGATT
This sequence comes from uncultured Saprospirales bacterium, assembly GCA_937926355.1. Lineage (GTDB taxonomy): Bacteria > Bacteroidota > Bacteroidia > Chitinophagales > Saprospiraceae > CALAZP01. The sequence goes on along the minus strand of CALAZP010000307.1, from coordinate 488 downwards.
GCCATTATCCCAAACCCTGTTCCACCGGTGGTAATTAAATGGATATCTTTTTGGTCCGTAGGATGATATCGCTCTAATATCATTCCCGATTTAGGATGAGCAAAATCCCAAAAATATTTGAAAGTTTGCCGCTGAACAGTGTCCATTAATGCCTCATCACTTCTATTTTCTCTGTCAAAATTAGGTAGTGGTTGATCATTGTCATCCATTGGAGGCCGCTGACAACTGTTAATTAGCGTTATTAGAAAGGCGAGAAACAAACTTTTTTTTAAACAAAAAAACATAAATTGGAATTTAGTTGGGTTGTCAGAATGACCTGAAAATAGCTATAAACTGCGGAACCACTGTACCATTGGGATGGGTAAGGGAATAGCTTCTCCATCAGTAATGAGGGCCGAAAATCCAAATTGGAAGGACTTACCTGGACCTTGATGCCATCGAATTCCTGGAATCACAATGGCTATGCCCGCAGGACGTTCAAAGCTTTC
>CALAZP010000306.1 GCA_937926355.1 uncultured Saprospirales bacterium | reverse complement strand
ATATTGGCAAAATTATCCCCTGAAGTAAACGGCACGCAGACTTCATCACCCAGATCCACGGATGCCCCGCACTGAGGATTTAATTGTAATCCGATAGGAAGACATTCATTGACCTGGATATTTCCATCCATAGTCACAGCCGCTATAGCCACACTATCATTAAGAGCATTTATGACTTCCAATTGCCCAGATTCAGTAAGAGTATGTAATTCTGTAGATTGGAGATTATTGGAAAGACAAGGTTGAATGACGGTATAACAAGCCTGAAACAAAGTAGTGCTATCCGGTAAAGATCTCCCTTGATCATCCTCTGCACCCGTTACATCGTAAAAAATAAAGGTAAATTTATCAGATTGCGCATTGATGCTAGTTCCTGCAGCAATGTTTAAAGGATTTTCTTGTGGAATTATAAATTCCTCAAAATTCAAAAACGCATCATCCCAAGATACCGAAAACTGCAGTCCACGAATATTGGTAAAATTATTGACTGAATAATTTACGCAAACTAAATCCCCAGAATTGACTCTTTTACTTTCTGCCAGAATCTCAAAAGCACGAATACTGTTTGATACCAATCCCTTGACTTCATTGAGGGTAATGTTTTTACAAGATTCCTCTGGAATTTTTCTAAAAACACTAGGTACTGGACAATCTTTACATTGGTTGGAAGGATATGCCACTTCAATATTAGTATAAGAACCAAACCCTCCAATCATTTTAAAGCACATCTGAAAAATAACGGTTTCGTCATCTATGGTAAGCGCATTAACCACATCATTACAATCCTGATTCTGGTATTTCCAATTAGCAATCATTAATCCACTTTCCACTTGACTCAAATCAAAGTCGCTTTGCGTCAATCCCAATATCGAATTATCAATACCAGCAATGCCTTGGAATTCTAAAACGGTTGAATCCCATTTGATGGGTAGCACATAGTCGAAAAGTAAGGTAAAATCCTTAACGGTCACATCCACACAAAATACACTATCAGTGGGGACCACAGCCGAAGAAAAATTGAAGGTAGGCCCACCAGATTGCGCATTCATTTTAAAAATGGACAGCATAAATATAAAGGGAAGAATATATAATTTCATAGTCGTTTATGCTACTGCTTAATTATCTGAAAAAAGAAAGTGAAAGATTCAATTCATGGGTATTACCCGTGGGTGGGCCTATGGAATTATAAGAATACCCATATCCATAACCAATTTTTATGGTGCGATCAAGGCCAAGATTCTCCCCTAACAGGACTCCAGCTTCCAAATGTCCCATCTGATTTAATCCATACCCACCTCCAATCCATAGTGGCCCTGGCATTTGATATCGGATATTAACATCTAAACTATATAATTCTCCTCCTGCATATCTCAACCAGATGGAGGGCTCCAAAAATGATTCTTTAGAAAAATACTTATACATCCCTCCGTTTAAGTACACGTGTTGTACTCGAGTGACCCCATATTTGCCGTCAGGCGTATCAAAATCAATGTCCAATGCAAATAGCTGTGGTACAGATACACCACCGTAAACGAAATCACCATCAAAGGCTCCGAATTCCAACATCTTATAGCCATAAACCCCCAGTCCTAAATCTGGAAAAATTTTGGTCAACCACTCCGACCCGAGTGTTTCCCCTGGATCTTTGAAGAACACTTTATTGGGATCAATGCGATACTGCATCATACCTGCGGTGATGGCAAATGAAATTCCCATAATGTCAGGGTCACTAGAAATAACCCCACCAATTTTACCATAAATCCCGGTGAAACCAGTAGGACCCGTTTGGTCGTTTTGAATATGACCACCCATCACCAAACTCACCCCACTTTTTGAGTTATCGAAATAGGTAAATCTCAAAGATTGGGTCTCTGGGGCACCGGGCATCCCAGCCCATTGGGTGCGGTAAGAAGCTCCCACACTAACATTATTACCAAATGCTATGAAATCCGGTTCCATAGCTGCGGGATTAATCAAAGTCGCTTGCTCTCGATACTGAGTATATAAGGGTAATTGCTGCGCTTCCGACCAAAAAGAAAACAACATCAGCACTACAATAATTCTAAATCCGACCATGGGGTATTTTTTTTGGAAGCCCAAAAATAAAACATATTTCATTTATTCTATTAAATGAAAATAATCGTTGTTTATTTTACCAGATCTATAAAAAATGTAGTCTATTGTCTAATAGCTTCAACTGGGTCCATATTGGAGGCTTGTAAAGCTGGGATAAAACCACTTACAATTCCTACAATAATTGAAACAGATATTCCAACTATAACATTTTTAGCCGATAAGAACAATTCGAAATCAATGATCCCAGAAAGGATATTTACAATCAATAAAACCAACAGTAAACCAACCACACCACCTATAATGCACAGTATCACTGATTCTATGAGAAATTCTGTTAGGATAATAAATTTCTTTGCACCTAATGCTTTTTTGACACCTATCAAATTGGTTCGCTCCTTGACTGAGACAAACATGATATTGGCTACACTAAACATGCCCACAAACATTGCGAAACCACCTACCACAATTCCCAATAGATTTAAAACTCCAAAAAATCCATCCAAAATTTTAGTTAATAACGATAACTCATTAAGGGAAAAATCATCGTCAGCCATGGGGGCCAATCGTCGCTCAGCACGCATGATTCCAGTTAATTCATCTTTAAGTGCATCCAGTTTGATATTAGGCCGTGCTTTAATGGCAACAGTTGCATTACCAAATGGACTATTGGATTTCAAATTGGCGATCTTGCGACCATACTCATAAGGTACAAGACTTACTTCATCGTAATTATTAATATTTACCAAGCTCTCCCCTTCCTTTTCAATTACCCCGATCACCTCTACACTTCGCCCACCGATTTTGACCTTTTTACCTATGGGGTCGATATTCGGACCAAAAGTTCCCGAAGCTACCTCACTACCTAAGACTACTTTGTTGGCTCCAAAATAATACTCCGTTGGTGAAAAGAACCTTCCCTTTTCCAAATTCAAATTAAATATTTGATCATACCCAGTAGTGACCGCCACATATTCCACATTTTCTACACTACTCGACCTGAATTTGACGGTCTTGTTGCCAATATATACCGAATAATTCACCAAACTAGCCAATTGAGAATTGTCTTTGAGTGCTTTATAGTCGTCGTAATCTACATTGGGCCTCCTGAGATATTTAAACCAATTTTGCCCTGGATCAGATGCCCAGCTAAATTTTTGAAGATACAACATATCTCCCCCCAATTTTTCGAAACTCCCTTTAACGTTATCTTCTAAAGAATCAACTGCTGCCAAAACGCCGATGATACAAAAAATCCCTATCATTATCCCCAAGAGGGAGAGTGAAGTTCTCAATTTATTCCCCCATAATTGCTGGGCAGCTTGGAAAGTTGAGGTCGTAAAAACTCTGAATATGATGTTCATGAAACAAAAATAAACTTAATAGCATTTTAAGAGGTGTGTATTCGATGAATGAACACAATTTATCTACAAATAAAAAATATTATCTTTGCATTCTTTTAAAAAACACCTAATATAAATGAAAGCTAAACTATCTCAATTTTCATTTGACATCCCTCAAAATTTAATCGCTAAATACCCTACTGACAACAGAGATGAATCTAGGCTAATGGTGATTCATAGAGATAGTGGTAAAATTGAACATAGGGTCTTCAAAGATATTTTAGAATATTTCGACGAAGACGATGTAATGATCTTAAACAATACTAAAGTTTTCCCTGCAAGATTATATGGTAAAAAAGAAAAGACCGGAGCGAATATCGAGGTATTTTTATTACGTGAGCTCAATGCTGACGCTAGACTTTGGGATGTCTTGGTAGAGCCCGCTAGAAAAATTAGAGTAGGTAATAAGCTTTATTTCTGTGATGACCACGATAACGAAATCTTAGTAGCCGAGGTGGTAGATAATACTACTTCTCGTGGAAGAACCATAAGATTTTTATTTGATGGCACCAATGAAGAATTCCAAGGTGAATTGAGCAAACTGGGTAACACCCCTCTTCCTAAAGAAATTGGAAGGCCTGCTGAAGAATTGGATAAGGATCGTTTCCAAACTATTTTTGCCAAAGAATTGGGAGCAGTAGCTGCTCCAACAGCTGGGATGCATTTTAGTAGAGAATTAATGAAGCGATTGGAAATTAAAGGAGTAGAATTTGCTGAATTGACCCTACATATTGGTTTAGGTATTTTCCGGAGTATAGAGGTGGAGGATTTATCGAAACACAAAATGGATAATGAGTTTTTTAAGATATCCGAAAAAGCAAGTACTATAGTAAACCGCGCAATTGACAAACAAACTAAAGTTTGCGCAGTAGGTACTACCGCCATGAGAGCCATTGAATCCTCTGTTTCAGCAGAAGGCTACCTCAAGTCAGAAGAAGGTTGGACCAACCTATTTATCTATCCACCATTTGATTTTTGCGTTGCTAATTCCATGATTTCTAATTTCCATCTACCCAAATCCAGTTTGATGATTATGGTTAGTGCTTTTGGTGGCCAAGAACTTATAAAAGAAGCCTACCATCAAGCTATAAAGGAAAAATATAGGTTCTTTAGCTATGGAGACGCTATGCTAATTATTTAATCTAGCAGTTTGAAGTCCCATTTTTTCGGGACTATTTTATACCCATGCGAATATCTAAATCCCTAGTTTTTATTATTGGATTTTCTGCTGCGTTTACTAATAAACCAGTATCTGAGGTTACTTTTAGTTTCCTCCACCAAGAGATAACACTGCCTTATGAATCTGGGTTGGATGATTTGTTTGAACCGGCAAACTGGTCTCCCAACACTATAGAGTTGATGGGAAAACAAATCGAGAAGTTAGCTGAAAAAGATATTTTCACTAAGTCTTTACTAGATAAAAGTAAAGCACTTCACCTAAAGGGATGGCCGCTATACTTATTTTTCAAAGGCGCTTCCGATACCATACTTTCTGATTACAGCAAGGCAACCAAAGATTTATTTATCGCCTATTTACTTAGCGCAAGTGGGTATGAATTAGCCATGGCCAATCAAAACAATCAATTACTCCTTATTATAAGAACTCAGAGTGATGTGTACGGCAAACTCATACAGGAGATAAATGGAAAGCAATATTTTTGTCTCAACCAAAATCCTGAAAATTGGGATAAAGTAATCTCACCTTTTACTAAAAATGGAACGCAACCGTTTAATCTATCTTTAGATTTTACGAATCAACAGCTCATCAAACCAATCAAAAAAGAAGTATCCTTCCAATTAATAGATTCCACTTATCGATTTGAAATCATCACCAATAGTAATTTACCCGCTCTTTTGAATGAGCATCCCCTGATTCAACCGGAGACCTACTTTAAAACTACTCTTTCCCCTATGCTGATCAACAGTTTGATTCCTCAATTAGAGGACGCTATGGCCATGATGCAAATAGAAGAAAAAGTAGCTTTTTTGATGGCATTTACCCGCTCTGCATTCAAATACAAAACAGACCAAGAGGGCTATGGACGAAACCGACCTATGATAGCTGAAGAGGTTTTTATCAATCCATATTCTGATTGCGAGGATCGCGCTGCTCTATTTTACCAACTTAATACCTTATTATTAGATCTCCCCTTAGTTGTTCTTGACTATCCCAATCATATTTCTATAGGAATTGCTGCTCATACATTAAAAGTAGAAAAGAATACCCCCACCATTAACATTAATGATCAAGCTTATTATTATTGTGACCCAACCGGACCTGAAGGGTACTACAAAATTGGTCATATTCCTCCTGCATTAAAAGCAGAGAACCCCAAACCTTTCCTTATTTTTCAACCTCAAGCAAATTAATTTGGACGATTCATTTTAATTGCTACATTTGTGAAAATTTTAACCTTTCATTTATGTATTGGACACTTGAACTTGCCTCCTATCTAGAAGATGCCCCATGGCCTGCTACTAGAGACGAGTTGATTGACTACGCCATTCGATCCGGTGCCCCCTTAGAGGTGATTGAAAATCTCCAGCAAATGGAAGATGAAGGAGAAATTTACGATGGAATTGAAGACATCTGGCCAGATTATCCTCGTAAAGACGATTTTCTCTTCAACGAAGACGAGTATTAAAAAGAGATGAAAGTAGTTGCCATCGACGGTTATAGTGCCTGTGGCAAAAGTACCCTAGCCAAAGATTTGGCCAATCATTTAGAATGGGTTTATGTTGACACAGGTGCTATGTATCGTGCTGTTACTTTCTATTTTATTCAAAACGATTTGCTGAATGAGATCGACGTGGATCTGATACAACGGCATTTGGATGAAAAAATTCACTTAAAATTTACTTTAGAAGACGTGGATAGAATACTGTACCTAAACGGTAAAAATGTAAGTGCAGAGCTTCGAAGTATGGAAGTGGCTCAAATGGTTAGTCAAGTATCCGCTCTTCCTGCTGTCAGAACAGCAATGGTAAAACAACAGCAAGCCATTGGAGCCCAACAAAATCTAGTCATGGATGGACGTGATATTGGAACAGTGGTTTTCCCTAATGCCTTTTTAAAAATATTCCTAACTGCAACTACCTCAATTAGAGTAGATAGGAGAATACAACAATTAGAGGAAAAAGGCGAAACTGTAGTTAAAAAAGAAGTTGCACAAAACTTAAGACACAGAGACTATTATGATACTACACGTTCTCATAGTCCCCTATGTAAAGCCAAAGATGCTATTGTAATTGATAACTCACAGCTTTCAAAAGCAGAGCAAACCGCTATGATATTGGCATTAATCAATTCTCGCTTAACGCTCAAAAACGGCTCGTAAAAAAATAAAATAAGTTAGCGCTAAAACCCAGACCAGCTGATTTCCCTCTAAATGGCTATCAATAAAATGATACATTCTAGAAGTAAGTTCTGTTTCCGCATCTAACTTTGGATTAAAAACACCAGCAACTTCTTCTCCCTGCATCATCAATGGAATATAATCCCCCTTTATTTTTTGAATCTGGGCCAATATTTCCCCTTTCGAAGATTTTAGGTTGCCCATTTCGTCAATAATTCCTACGAAAGTCTTATCGATGACCAATCTAGTCTGCTTTTTCTTCCTCCAATACAAAATTTCCATATTGGCCAATTGAACCACCCAAGCGAAATCGCGATGGGCAGAGCCATATAGGGTGCCTGCAAACTGGGCGATGGGTTCTTCGAAAACAGTACCGAAAAATCCACTTTTTAGCTTTCGACCTTTTAAATCAAATAGCCTGGGTGAAAGTAAATCAAGCTCCTTCTTCTGGATAGAAACCAAATCTAAAGCATTGCTTTTGATTTCCTTTTTTAGTTTTTTAAAATCTTCCTGAACCCGCTTTTCACCCGGACTGATTCCCGGAATCAATTTCCACAACATAAAAGCACCAGCTCCGGTCACCAAAAGAGTTGTTATCGTAATTATTCCCATGAAGTAAAAATAAGAAACAAATAGATTAGCCGAGGTAGGATTTTAAATTGTTTCGATTATAGGACCTTCTCAATCTTCTGATAGCTCTTTCTTTTATTTGTCGAACTCGTTCTCGAGTCAGTTCGTACATTTCTCCAATTTCGTCCAAAGTCAAAGCTTTGCCTGTTTGCAATCCATAATATGCTGAAAGAACATCGACCTCACGGTCAGAAAGAATACTCAT
>CALAZP010000305.1 GCA_937926355.1 uncultured Saprospirales bacterium | reverse complement strand
TTGAGATTGTATTCCAAAAATTCTAATATATCTGGTTCATCATCTACAATCAGAATTTTTTTAGATTCCATATTCAGTGGATATTTATCACTAAAGTAAAATAAGGAATAAATTTAATACCCGCTGAAAGATTAATTAATTGTTAATTGTGAGTGATTAATTACTTGAAATTTTGGTATATAACTCCTTGTAAACTTGATTGAGATATATAGGATCATTTCTTAAATCTTCCATATACCTTTCCATTTGCTCCTTGGTGACTCCATGATAACGCAAAATATGAGTATAGTACTGGACTTTTAAGCTATCCTGTTCTAACATTTTTAAATTTTCAAGAGCTGCTTCAGCGTAGTGAATATCCACTAAAAGATTTAATAATTCCTGATGCCCAATATTAGGTTCGGAAGATTCCCTATCCACTTGACAGCTGGTAAGAATTAACAAAAGTATAGAGAGTTTTTTTATCACTTATTTATTGCTTCATTTTCAATCAAGCTGCTCATTACATCTTCCAATTGTTCAGAACCAATTTTTTTAATGATAATTTTTTTGTCCTGATCTAGGATAAAAATTTGTGGTGTAGATTTGATATAGTACTTTTCCATATACTTACTCCTATGGTAAGTATCCACTCCATGCATCCAATCCTCAATTTCATTTTCCTCAATATAATCCCAACAACCTTTCACGTCGTCGGTAAATTTGGTACATACTGCAACCAGTTTTACTCCCCTATCTTTAAATGTTTCGTAAAACTTTTTTACCACAGGGGTTGATTCCTGACAATGACCGCAATCAAATCTCCAAAAGTACAATACGGTATATTTTGCATTTACATCATGAAGATTAAAGTTGGTTTCATCCTTTCTTTCCAACCTTATATCTGGTGCAATTTTTCCTATTAAAGTTGGTTTTAAGCCGTTGGCATTCTCTATTATTTTTTCCAATTGGGTACTATCTGTCCATGGAGCCCTCCCATTAGCATAATAATTATCGACTAAATAAACGTACACTGCATCCATTCCAACGATATTTGATTTGGCATACTCGTTTAAATAGTGAACCAAGAAAAATTGGAAATTTTCTTTTGCAGGTTCCATCGCATCCAAAACCCTTACTAATGCAGATCCAATTGAATCAGGATGTTGGGCGTAAAATGTTTTTAAAAAATAATTTACCTTTTCGAAGAAGAAGGGCGTCCTGATCATATTGGGGTCAGCCAAATCGATATTATCAAAATAATGAGTTCGAATCCAATCTAACTGAGCCTTTTGCTTTACTTCTTCCGTTTCTCCCTCAATTTCAGGCATATCAAAAGGCATATTTGCTTTTATTACCGTTGCGGCAAAAGTATTAGGATAATTTTCTGTTATATTGAGTTGGTAAGCCTTAACTATTTCATCAATTTCCTCTTGCTGCTTTTCAATTTCAGGTCTTTCTTCTTCAGATGCCTCAGCGTACCTCTTTTTTAATTCTTGGGCTATTGGAGTTTGCTGCCCGATAAATTTTAAATATTCATAAAATAAAGCATTATCATCATTCCCTTCAATGCTCATATTGGTGATTAAATCTGGATAAGTAGTACGCAAGGTGAAAGATTCATTCCCCTCCTTAAGTAAAATTTGAAAGTAATTATTATCGGGAGGAAATACCACCAAATAAATGCCCCCTGGAATTGCTTCCTCTGTTTGGAAAACCATTACCCCTTGTTCATTTTTTTGAACTGTATCTCTAACATACATTTTATCGGCATAGTAATACGCCAAATAGGCTTCATTATTAGTGTAACCATCTACCTGAACAGAAATTTTTATTCCCTCTTGAGCATTTAGAGCCTGAAATCCGAAAAGGAGTACAAACAAAGAAAGGCTCATTTTAATCTTTTTCATTCTGAAACTTTTTGGTATTACGAATATTAAAGCGATTTAATTTTTATCTCTACTAGCAGCTAATAAATAAAGAACCGCCATGCGAATAGCCACTCCGTTTTCTACTTGTTGAAGTACTACAGAGTGTGGACCGTCGATAACCTCACTAGTAATTTCTACTCCTCTATTTACAGGACCTGGATGTAGTATTACCTTTTTATCATCCATTTTGTTTAATAGTTCCTTCGTAATTCCAAAATTAGATGCATACTCTCGAATAGAGGGAAAATATTTAATATCCTGCCTTTCCAACTGAATCCTAAGCACATTAACCACATCTGCCCATCTTAAAGCACTTTCCAATTGGTAATTGACTTCCACCCCGAGTTGTTTTAAATAAGGAGAAATTAAAGTTGGAGGTCCGCAAACCTTTACATTAGCACCTAATTTCTTGAGACAGAAAATATTACTTAAGGCTACTCTTGAGTGCATGATATCCCCTAAAATCAGGATGTTTTTGCCACTTAAATCACTATTTAGTGCTTCCATCATGGAATAGGCATCTAATAAAGCTTGTGTTGGATGTTCATGAGTTCCATCTCCTGCATTGATAATATTAGCATCAATATGTTTAGCCAAAAAGAAAGGTGCACCCGGAGCAGGATGTCTCATGACCACCATATCTACTTTCATGCTTAATATATTATTGACTGTATCCAATAATGTTTCACCTTTTGTAACAGAAGAAGCTGAAGCAGAAAAATTAACAACATCTGCTGAAAGTCGTTTTTCTGCTAATTCAAATGATATTCTAGTCCTTGTAGAATTTTCGAAAAATAAATTGGCTATGGTGATATCCCTCAAACTAGGGACTTTTTTGATAGGGCGATTGATAACTTCCTTAAAAGAGGTGGCGGTTTCGAAAATAAGCCTTAGATCTTTTTCATTTAATAATTTTATCCCCAATAGATGTTTGGTACTAAGACTATTCATTGACTAGCGTTGAATTATTTTTAGTTGCATAAAGAATGACTTTAGCCTGGGTAAATTCCTCCTCCCACAGGACTTTCACATAAGCCTGATCTACTGAATCAACAGTTATTCCTGAAAAGTCCGGTTGAATAGGCAAATGTCGGTTGAATCTCCTGTCTACCATAACCACCAATTCAACATTTGTTGGTCTACCGTAATGATTAAGAGCCGTCATAGCGGCTTGAATAGTTCGACCTGTATATAAGACATCATCTATTAAAATGACCTTTTTATTTTCCACCAAAAAGTCGAATTCATTGGAATGAGGCAACAAAGGCTTTTCACTTGTTCTGAAATCATCTCTAAAAAAAGTAATATCTAGTCTCCCGTATTCAATCCTCGGTACTTTGGTAATTTGTAAAAGCCTTTGGTGAATTCGATTGGCCAATAAGGTTCCCCTTGGTTGGATCCCAACTAAACAAGTATCCTTGAAATCATCATAAGTTTCAATTAATTGGTAACAAATTCTATCTATTGCCAATTTAAAACGACCACTTTCTAAGATTACTTTTTGTTCATCCATGAAGCTCAGGTTTGGGGCTTCCAGTTATCTTTTAGGCCAATAGTTTTATTAAAAATCAATTTGTCCCTATGACTATCCTCATCTATTGTAAAATAACCATTTCTCAAAAACTGAAAAGAATTATTAGGAAGAGATTTATTCAAAAAGGGTTCTAATTTGGCGTCTGACAGCAAACGCAAGGAATCCTCATTAAAAAATTCTAAAAAATCCTGATTTTCATGGCTATCAGGAGTTGGGTCATTAAATAATCTATCATACAACCTGACCTCAGCATTGATCGCATGAGGTGCGGATACCCAATGAATTGTTCCCTTTACCTTTAAACCAGAAGTATCTTGACCACTTTTACTTTCGGGAATATACCTGCAATGTACTTCAATAACCTCGCCAGAATTTTCATCTTTGATATAGTGATCACAAACGATTATATACGCATTTTTAAGTCGAACCATCCCTCCTGGTGACAATCTAAAAAACTTTTTTGGAGGTTCTTCCATAAAATCACTCTTCTCGATATATAGATTCCTTGAAAAAGGAATCATCCTGCTTCCATCTTCAGCTCTTTCTGGATTGTTTTGAGCAGGCAACTCTTCCGAAAGGTTTTCATCATAATTCGTAATTACCACCTTTATAGGATCCAAAACAGCCATAACTCTCCAAGCGGTTTTGTTGAGAGATTCTCTAACAAAATATTCCAATAATTGAATTTCGATTAAGTTGTCTCTTTTAGCCACTCCGGCCCTCTCACAAAAATTCCGAATAGCTTTAGCTGGAAACCCCCTCCTTCTCATTCCGGCTATGGTCGGCATTCTTGGATCATCCCAACCTTTCACATATTTTTCCTCAACCAGCTTTAATAGCTTTCTTTTACTGGTAATCATATAGGTAACATTCATCCGAGCAAATTCAATTTGCCTCGAAGGAAAAATTTCTAATTTTTCTATGAACCAATTATACAATGGTCGGTGGTGCATAAATTCCAAAGAGCAAAGCGAATGCGTAATTCCCTCAATAGAATCTGATTGGCCATGAGCAAAATCATACATCGGATAAATCACCCAATCCGAACCAGTCCTATAGTGCGGAACTTTCCGAATTCTATATAGTAGAGGATCTCTCAAATGCATATTGGGACTTGCCATGTCAATTTTAGCCCTTAAGACTTTACTCCCCTCTTCGTAAATTCCATTTTTCATTTCTTCAAATAATTGAAGATTTTCTTCTATGGTCCTATTTCGGAATGGACTTACCTTTCCAGGTTCCGATGGAGATCCTTTCTGAGTTTCAATTTCTTCAGCACTAGAATCATCCACATAAGCCAATCCCTTTTCAATTAAATGCACGGCATATTCATAGAGCTGCTGAAAATAATCAGAGGCATAATACTCTCTGTCATCCCAATCAAAACCTAACCATTTAATGTCGTTTTTGATGCTATCTACATACTCGATGTTTTCTTTTGAGGGGTTGGTATCGTCAAACCTTAAATTGGTTTTGCCTCCAAATTTTTGCGCTAAACCAAAATTAACGGTAATGGCTTTAGCATGTCCAATATGCAAATAACCATTAGGTTCAGGAGGGAACCGGGTATGGACCCTACCTTCGTGTTTTCCTGCCTCTATATCTTCTTTTATTATTTGTTCTATAAAATTGGCATATTCCATTTCATTACATTTTTTCAGGCATTTCAATTCCCAATAAATCCATTCCAGCAGATAAAACACTAGCCACAGAGTGGCTCAGTTGTAATCTGAATCGCTTAGTATCTTCACTCTCTGCATTTAAAATAGGACAATCATGATAAAATCGATGATATTGTTTGGCAAGTTGGTAACAATAATTCGCTATCAAAGAAGGATCCATTTCATTCGCTGCTGTTAGAATCATCCCGGGATATTGAGACATCATAAGAATCAATGCCCTTTCTATTTCATTAATATCCAAATAGTTATTGGTATAGTCGGACTCCTTGTATCTTTTTAAAACCGATTGAATTCGAACGTATGCATTTTGAACATATGGCCCAGTCTGACCCTGTAAATCTACTGACTCCTCGGGGTTGAATACCATCCGCTTTTTAGGGTTTACCTTTATGATAAAAAACTTCAAAGCAGCCAACCCTATTTTAGTAAATATTTTATTTTGAGATTCTTCCGAAAGGTCATCTAAAGACCCTCTTTCCAAGGAATTAGCGGTTGCGGCGGCTATGACTTCATCCATCAAGACATCAGCATCGACTACTTTCCCCTCCCTAGATTTCATTTTGCCGGTAGGCAAATCTATCATTCCATAATTTAAGTGATACAATCCATCTGCAAATGGGGCATTAAGCTTTTTCAAAATTTTAAACAAAGTATCGAAATGGTAATTCTGCTCATCAGCTACAATATAAACCATTTTATCAGGGGCAAAATCCTCATTTCTCAATAAGGCGGTTCCTATATCTTGGGTCATATAAACTGAAGTTCCATCGCTCCTAAGCAACAACTTTTCGTCTAAACCTTCTTCTGTTAAATCCACCCAAACTGATCCATCCCTTTTTTGATAGAAAACTTCTTGAGCCAAGCCATCTTCTACTGTTTTTTTACCCAATAAATAAGTATCTGACTCATAATAAAGTTGATCATAAGCCACCCCCAGCCTTTTATAGGTAGCGTCAAAACCATCATAAACCCACTGATTCATTCTACGCCATAAGTCCAATGTATCCGAATCCCCATTTTCCCACTTTAACAATAGTTGCTTGGCTTGTGCACCCAAAGAACTGTGTTGATTGAAATACTCGTTTTTGAACCTGCTCTTGAATTCTTCAAACGTTTCCTCCTCTTTCTTTATTTGTTTAAAAACCTGAAGCCCTTCCACACTTTCTAACCAAGTCTTATACTCTTCGGAAAATTCCTGCTCAAATCTCACATAATATTGACCAACAAAATGATCTGGTTTAACATCAGCACTTTTAGGAGTGGCGCCTTCGGCAAAAAGTTGCCAAGCCAAAATACTTTTACAAATTGCAATTCCCCTGTCGTTGATAATTTGAACTCTTTTAACCTCAAATCCAGCAGCCTCCATAATTTTATATACCGACCAACCCAATAAAATATTCCTGATATGACCTAAATGAAGTGGTTTGTTCGTATTGGGAGAAGAAGATTCGACTAGAACTTTTTTTCCGTTAGCAGGAAATGTTCCAAAATCAGGAGCAAGAATGACCAACTCCAAAAGATTTTTAATTGCTTTGTTGCTTAAGGTTAAGTTTAAAAATCCCTTAATTACATTAAAATCAGCAAAATTAGAATCCTGATCTATTAAGTATTGGCCAAGAACTGCACCTAATTCTTCAGGTTTAGTCTTTAAAACTCCTGAAAAAGGAAAAACGACTACTGTAAAGTCGCCCTCGAATTCTTTTTTGGTAGGGGTTATTAGAATGGGTTGCTTGGTAATCGTATAATTGTAATGGTAAGCAAGCCCAGCTTTGATTCCCTTTTCTATATTTTCCAATAACGTCATACCGCCTTTAATTTGGACAACAAAAATAGTAATAATCAATTGTTTTGAAAGAAGGCAAAAATGGTAGTCCCATAATTTCTTTGCTCCTTATAATTGGGATGCTCTGTAAAGTCGTGATTAGGGTTGTGCTCTAGAACAAAAAGACCATCCTTTTTTAAAAGTCCATGCTCAAAAATTTCATTGGGAATGGTGTCTAAAATATCTAAACCATAAGGGGGACCGGCAAAAACATAATCAAACTGTTGCGTACAATGTTTAATAAACTTGAAAACATCGGAACGAACAATGGTCATTCGATTTTCCAATTTTAAATCCTTGACCATTTTTTGGGCGAAGGAAATACATCCCGGAAATTTATCCACATATACAGAAGATTTTGCCCCTCTTGATAAAAACTCATAACTGTGGCTGCCAGTTCCGCCAAACAAATCTAGTACCTCTAAATCTTCAAAGTCTAATCTATTCTGTAGAATATTAAACAAGCCTTCTTTTGCAAAGTCAGTTGTAGGTCGAGTAGGCCAATTTTTTGCTGGAGGAATAAACTTTCTCCCTTTAAATGCACCACCAATTATACGCATCTGTCAATAATTAATCCCTTGAAAAATACGATACAACCAAGTCGTCTCATTATCCTCTTCATTTAGGATCATCTGGGGAAAATATTTTTTTAAAACAGAAAAATCACTATTACCGAAACTATTGATAAAAAGCCGTACTTCATTTCCCTTAATTTGAAAACTTTGTAGGGCTAGAGCCAAATAATAAACCACGTCTTCAATTCCATGAATTTCCATCCAGTTATAAAGTTGAATGTTACCATTTGATCCATAGACCAAACAAAATTCATTCTTTCTGAGGAAAACTGAAAAAAAAGTGGAATCTCCTCCCTTATTGAAGGCCAGGTCTATTATCTGGGCTCCTAAAAAATGCCATTTCAATTCTGGATGATGATGAGAAATCATACGATGAATAGCCAGCGGAACCGGTACCACCAAAAGAGCGCTTTGTCTAAACAGATTAGTACGGTGATAAAAACAACTTTCAGGGATTTCATTCAGTTCCCCATAATAATCCCAAAACTCAGGAGCTACTAAAAAAGACTCTGGAAAATCTCCCCATAGCTTAATCGAATGATTCGAATGAGTGGATAAAAAATTCTTTAAATCCCCAAGGGATCCAACATTCATAGATTCCCCAATAGACGGAATAGCACCATAAAAAAAACTGTCCGCCCTTATCAGGACGAACAGTTCCTTTTTATTTTTATGTTCTATCGCTCCCAATTACCTGCCAAATTTGGCGCATTCATATTACCAAATTTAATTACGCTTTTAGGTTCGTATCCTGAATCATATCTAGCAAATCTAGCATCTGAGTATGCACCCATAAAGTTTTCTCGTCGGGTTCCCACTTCAACCACTGGGACATTAGTGCTTTGATATTCAATTATATCTGCTTGTATATCAAATTTCATCCCATTGGAATAAGGAATAACATCTAAATTAGATAAATCAATCCCTCTTTCCATTACCATATTGATAGCTGGAGAATAAGTGGTATCGTAGATAATTTCACCAGTAAAATTGGGATCGTCCGGATCTCCAATAATACTAACAATCATAAAACTGTCATTGGTTAAAACATCTACTAAAGTATCAAAGGTTGGCGCAAATTCACCTTTAATATCTCTGTACATCTCTTGGGCATTGCGAATAACCATTAATTGATCTACAACGGCCTTTTCTCTCTTATCTTTTTCTGCTTTAAACGCAATGGGTTCCTGAATACTTCCAATAAGAACCCAAACCAATCCGGCAACTACAACTGCCAGAGCTAAATTGATAGCTAATTTCATTTTTCGGCTTGTTTTATGCAATAATAATAAATCTTTAATAAAGCTGATGTTTTTTTCCTATAACTTGGCGTCTGAATTCAAAAAAAATGTCAGATTTTATTTTAGCTATTGAATCTTCTTGTGACGATACCTCTGCAGCAGTAGTTTCCAATGGCCAAGTTTTAAGTAATTTAACCCATACCCAAATTGATCATGCTAAATACGGCGGAGTAGTTCCAGAGGTGGCGTCGAGAAAACACCAAGAAATGATTGTGCCTGTTGTTGATGCGGCTCTAGAACGAGCTGGTATTCAGGCTAAAGACTTGAAAGCCATTGCACTAACTAGTGGCCCCGGTCTAGTAGGATCCCTATTAGTAGGAATTTCATTTGCTAAAGGAATGTCACTTGCTTTGGATATCCCTTTAATAGAAGTAAATCACATGCGAGCTCATATTTTAGCTCATTTCGCTGAACCCCCTTATCCAGAATTCCCCTTTTTATGTTTGACGGTTTCCGGAGGACATACCCAAATCGTACGAGTAGATAGTCCCTATAAAATGAAAGTCTTGGGAACTACTATAGACGATGCTGCTGGAGAGGCATTCGATAAGAGTGGAAAATTATTAGGCCTCCCCTACCCAGCTGGTCCTCATATAGACCGGCTCACTCAACAAGGAACACCAAAATTCTCTTTTCCAGAACCTCAAATTCCAAATTTAGATTTCAGTTTTAGTGGGTTAAAAACATCTATTCTCTATTTTCTGAAAAAGGAAATCCAAAAAGATCCTGAGTTTATCGAAAAAAACCTCTCCGACATTTGTGCCTCCATTCAAGATAGAATCGTCACCATATTGATTAATAAAATTGCTAAAGCCTCCCAAATAGAAAAAATAAAAAATGTTGCCCTAGCTGGTGGGGTATCGGCAAACAGTGGATTGCGAAAAGCACTCGAATATTGGGGACAGGAGAATAATGCACAAATTTTTATACCTGCCTTTGAATACTGCACAGACAATGCTGGAATGGTCGGAGTCGCAGGTTACTATAAGTATCTAAAACAAGAATTCGCATCAGACGATCTCGTACCTCAACCTAGAATGAAAATCAATTGAATAATTGCTTTTTCATTTCATTAAACTCCTCCTCCGTGAGAACCCCTTTTTCTTTTAATTCTGCCAAATCTTTCAATTTATCGACCAAGTCAGGCACATTTTCAGATTCTTCCTCTTCAGGAATTTCATGCTTCATATCCTTGGCTACTTCCTTTCCCTTTTCAAACTTCTCTTTATACATGTTTTTTAGTCCCTCTACATCAAAATCTAAAATCGTCCCACCAGTTTCAAAATGCCTTTTAAATACTTCTCCTAATGCATAAGTAGAAGCCCCGTTAAAAATAGAAACCGTAAGACCTCCTATTAAAGTACCTAATCCTGGAACTAATTTAATTAAGCTCCGAGCTCCAGCCCTGGCTAAAGTCGAACTCGTCAGAGCACTGACAATGGCCTTTCCCTGAGTTTCAGAAAAAGGAACTCCATAAGCCCTGCATAATTGTCTAATCATATCTAATTGTAGCGCGCCTACGGCAAAAATATCTGCTACAGGGATAGGTACTAAAAAACTAGCACCCATAGACCAGACAATATGATTTCTTATAATAGTATCGGCGTGTTTAGCCTTATCAGATTTGCCATTTTCTACTGGATCACTCATAGCATTTTTTATTTTTTTCTTGGTATAATTCAATACTGTTTTCTTTATATCCACAATAGAACAATTTATTCTTTAATTGATGATCCACCTCATATTTTCGTCAAAACTGCCAAAAGTTTCGTCATAAGCAGAGGTAATGGTGCTGATTCCAGTCTGATAGGAACCACTTCTTCCCAATTGAAACTTATAGCTTACTTGATGAGCACCTCTTGGCAATTCATCAAAGTAAAATAACATGGCATCCCTATCTCTAGTTTGATAATAGCTAATATTTCGATTCCACCGGTAACTACTTGTTTCATATAGAAGCTCCGCAGAGGCCGGAAATTCATCTCGCAGAACTATGGTTTGCATAGGAGATTCATTCTCTATATCCAGAACGACTTTGACTGTTTGCCCCACTCTCCATTCATCCCCATTTTTAAAAGGCAACCACTCTTCATTATGCTCGTAAAAATAAGAACGTTTTAATTTTAAAGGCCCTTGTCTATAAGCCTCCACTTCTTCTATTGATTGAGTAAAATTTTGCACTATGGATCCCCAAGCAGGAACAGAATTAGGATTGTTAATTTTAACACTCGATTCACCATTTTCATTCAACCATTCGTATTGAATTTCTTGAATGGAGTCCTTGGCTACATCAGAGAAAGTAGCCCATAGAGCGCTTACAGCTAAAGCAGAAGCCTTGGAATTACCCCAACCATTTAATCTTTTGTGTTTTAGAATTTCCATTTGAAGTCCTTGAATCCATTCCTCTTCAGTTCCCATTTCTACAAAAAATAACAAAGCATCACTTGCCAACTGAAGGGAACCTCCCCAAGATTCTCTAGCCCAAAATATACCTGTATCAAAATTCCCTAATGCTGTTTCTTTCAAGCTGGTAAGAATAGCCTGCGCTTCTGTCATTTGATTGGTTAACAAATAATACCTACCCAACATGATTTTGAGTAAAGGTGGAAAACCAGACCAGTCTTGTAAAGATAAGGCTTGATTTTTCTTGTTAAAGTTCCATTGCGCATTGATGTATGCAATATATATTTCAGGCAATTTAGATTCGTTCAAATACTTTAAAGCATTTTTAACCACCTCCTTGGGAAGGGACCGGCTATCCATTCTACTTGATAAGTCTAAAAAATAAAAAGTGATGTAAGGATTAGATCTACCATTGGGAAACCAGCTAAAACCTCCATCTTTATTTTGAACCTCTTCTAACCATTCGTCAATTATAGCTATTTGGTCAAAATAAGCTGTCTTCCCCATTTTATATGCTATAACTGCAGCAAATCTTTGGTTGATTAATTGAATGGTATTATTAGAAGTCTCCTCCTCAAAAAAAGTGGGTAATACGTCCCACACCCAATCCAGTGGCTGACTGACATAAGTAAATTCAGGATTTGCCTTCCTTTCAAAAAGAATAGTATCAGAAAAGAAAGGAGGCATATAAATGGGTAGGTTTGCCGACAAACTAACTTGGTCGGTAAGAATAGGAATATTGCTTCTAACTCGATCTTCAAAAAATGGAGCTGTGGCACTCATTACAAAATCAACGGATTCGTTTTTGGTATTATTTAGGTCTATTATCCAGTTAAGATAGGTTTCACTATGTGTTTCAACTCTAAAATCCAGCCTAGTTTTACTGGTAAGTACTGCAGATACATCCTGCTTGGACATAGGGTCTACTAATAGGAGATTTGCTTGCCCCTCAATAATATCATCGGTAAGATTAGCTACAGGGGTCTTCCAAAAAAATGTATCCCCACGTCTCAAAAATTTAGGCACGTAGGGATCTAAAAAAAATGGTTTGACAGTAGAAACCAATTGTTCCTCAGCTACCCCATTCATTTTTTCATCCAAGGCTAATATTTTAAGCTTCCACTGGGAAAGGGTCGTTGGGGCATCAAATTCAAGGGAGAATCTGCCTTTATTGGAAGTCTTGATAGATGGTTTAAAAAAAACTACTTCCTCCCCTATTCTTCTAGAATTATTCAATAGGTTAAATCCTTCATTGGCTAGGGTTTCAACTGGACTTTCCTCAGGAATAGCAGCGATTTTTTCTTCCATTCTCTGATTACCATTTGTTCGCATCATTAAAGGAGTTACTCCATAAACTGGAATAGCATAATCTTCGATGGTTGGTAGAACTAGAGGTGGGTAAAAGACAGGTTTGTCCTTGCGGTTTTGCCATGAAACCACTTGAGCATTTTGAAACAATCCACTACTGACGTATAAAGAAGGGTAGTTACGGTAAAAAATGAAGGGAAATTCCCATTGCTGCACAGCTCGCTCATCTAGTGCTTTATTATAGAGTACCGCAGCAACTTCTGATAATGCTGCTTTTCCTTCAGGATTGGTTAATGAAAAATCCCACATTACCTTTTGACCAGGAATCAAGGTGGTCGCAAACTGGTCATATTTTAACATCAATTTTTTTTTAGCTTTACTGACCACGATAGGTTCTTGATGATAAAATAATCGATGTTCTTTTAATCCTACCAAATGAAGGACTCCTTCACCTTCATTCATAATTTTGGTGAAAGAAGATTCATCTCCTTGAATCCAGATTGATTCCGAAGTTCCTTTGGCTGATTCCCAAATTAAATATACAGGTATATCACTAGCTAATTTTAAGTTTAACGCCTCCCCATCTTTAAGATGATTACTTTCTAGATAGTACAAAAACCCCTTTTCTTCATCTCTATATTTAAAATCACGATCGATTAAGATTAGTGATTGGTCCACACTTTGGGAGGTCCCGTCCTTTTCATAAATTATTAATTCAGCGATTAAAGGACCGGAGAAAGTTTCGTTCACAACCACTGTAAAAGATTGGCTTTCTTTGAGCAAGCCAAATTCTTGAAACAATATTCGACTGTCTTTTTCGGAACGAATGGAAAAATGAAAAGGTGCTTCTCCGGGTATATTTAATAAATTTGAAAGGTTAATTTGAGCTTTAAAAGGTTGATAAGCAACGACTTGTTTTGGAATTTTTATAGTGGGTTTCCATTTTTGAACACCCAATGTTACAGGTAAAAGGCTTTCACAGCTCGATCCTGAAAGCGTCATAGCTTCTGCGGCAATCTGAAACCGACCCGGTTCAACTTTAGAGGGAACTTCGACCAAAAACCTTCCGTTTACATCAGTATAGACCACGGTGTTCCAAAACGGCTGGCTACCTTTTCCCGAAGGGGGAAAATTCCTTTTATACCAAATATCCTGAGGAAGCAACGAAATATTGATTTTTGCTCCCGAGGGGTTCCTTCCAGAATAGGCCGTTAATTGGCCGGACAGTAATAGGGTATCTCCAGCTTTTGGACTTTTATTAAGAATATTTATGGTCAATTCGACTTCAGGAAGGGTATATTCCTCCACGAAAAAGACTCTGTTAGACGAGTTTTCCTCTACTTTTAAGGACCAATTTCCACTCCGCTCTCCTTCCGGAATGAGGAAGTTTCCCGTTGCAGTTCCAAACTCATTAGTTGTGACCTTTTGAACGGATTGCACTTCTCCTCTAGTATTTAAAAGAGAGATGGTAAGGGGTACTTCTGGAAGTACTTGGGCAGGATTTGCATGGATAGATCGATAATGAATGATTTTATAAGCAAGGTGAGTCCCGGGCAAATAAATTGCTTTATCCGTAATTATATAGGACTTAGTTAGCGTATCCAGTATGGTAATTGGTCGAGGGTTGTTGATCAATAAATCATCATTGTATAAGGTGTCTTCTCCATTAATCACTCGAAAAACTGAACGGGTAGGTAATGACGTTGGAATAGTAATGGCCCCATCTTGATTGGAAAGCAAAACTGTATGCGGATGTTTTTTCACGAATCCATCTATGTTATAATTCTGATTTTCGAAAAACTCAAAAGAAATTCTCTCCATGGGCTGACCGTTAAGGGCATTGGTAACTATTAATTGCTTTTGAGCCCCTTTGGTAGTTTGAAAAAAACTTAAATCTGAAACTTGAAAAAATAAAATTTTTATTTCTCTTGTTTGGGAGTTGGACATAGGATTAGGAGAATCAGACACCAACAATACATATTGGCCAGTTCCGGGGTTGGGTAATAACGAATCTTTCGGCCAAACAGACAACTGTTCCATTCGATTAGGCCATTGCTGAAGCATTTCATTGGGAGGTCTTCTTTTAAAAGACATCCAGTTGGAAATCTCCATTGGAAGGATGGAATAATAGAGCTGTTTGATATTCTTGGATGCAATGGTAGCGTGGATAGCCTTTGTAGAGGTTATCACCTCAGGGATATCAATCGTGAAAAATGGCTTCCTTATTTGTTCCAAACTTTTTTTGGCCATAGCAGCTTCATAAGTATGCTGATGTTCTTGAATCAATCGCTCAAAGATGGGGATGGCTTTAGGGCTTTCATTGTGATTCCAGTAATAAGTGCCAATTTTTAATAAGATTTCAGGTCTTGGAAACTTTTCATAGAGTTGTAGAAGTTCTGAAAGTTCATAATGGTTATATTCTAAGAGGTTGAACAACCACGCAGTAGTGTCCTGATTCAATTGGTGAAACGTGGCTGAAGTCTGGGCAAATCTTTTTTCTAACGAGTAATCACTCAATAAAGGATGTTGAAAGATTTTATCTGCCTCTTTAATTAAAATATCCATGAGCGTGGGTTGGCGACCACTTCCGTCTCTGGAATAGCTGGTATCAATCTGCCAATACGTTTGGTAATCCTTAGGGTTGAAATGATCCTTCTGAAGTATGGGGGCATAGTCTTGAGTTGCTATTTCAAATAATTGGGGATTCGACAAACTACTATTAATCAGTTGCAAGGCTCTATCCACTGCGGCGGAGGTTCCTGAACCGCTGTCCAATTCAATATTTAACAGGCACTTTGCTAAAGGAAGGGCAATGATTTCTTTGACTGGGAATGGGGCCTCATCGTATTTTTCAGTTAAGTATTTCAGGTATTCTTGTTGAGGATTTTGCAAATATTGGTTGTAGATCGCAATTCGATAAAAATGTGATTTAACCACGTATGGAAAATTCTTATCGGTTGTAGCGCTTTCTACTATGGAATCCAGCAATTGGATAGCTGATTGAGGTCTGCCTAATTGTTCTAATTTTTCCAAATCATTCCAAGCATCTGTAAGGCTTTTTTGGGCATGTAATGCAACCACTGTAAGATGACAAAAAAGAAAAATTAATAATCTTTTCATGAAGGAGATTTTATATGATAATGCCTGAGCTGCTCGATTCATTATAAATGAAATGTTAAACTAAAGAAATCTATGATAATTAACGGTGGGGTCCAATGGTTGGTTTGCTAGGATACTATCAATAAGGCGTTGAGCCCAATAAGGTGCTAGGGATGCGCCTTTTGTCCCCATCCCATTGAATAAATGAATACGAGGGTGGTTAGGATGGGTACCTAGTGCGGGTCGGCGGTCTCTTACGGTGGCTCTAAGGCCTGAGAGGTGATTGATGACTTTATACTGAGGTATAAATACTTTTTCTAGTTTGCCGAGCAATTGTTCTTTTCCTTCTGGGGTGCAATCAATAGTCTGATAGTTATTTTCATTAGTGGATCCTATCCAGTAGGTATTTGGTTGAGTGGGAACAAAAAAAATAGATTGTTTGACGATACAATCAAGCGTTTCCATTTCATCTGTGGTTTGAATAATGAGTACTTGTCCTTTATTGGGGCGAATGATACCTTCTGGAAAGAATGGGTTGTTTTGAATACCGGCGCCTTCGGCAAAAATGAGGTGTTGGGTTTTAATATTTTGGTAGATCAGGTAATTGGGGTGGATTTGAACTTGATGGTATTGAAAAGGTTGAATGGATATTTGACGGTGTTGCAAACAATATTCTTTAAATAAGGCAATTAGAAGAGCTGTATCTACCCGAGCAGATTGAAGGACTTGTCCATAGCCTATGGGTGATTGGAGGAAAGAAGGCACGTTGCCTGTATGGGGGTTTTCAGCCATAAAAGGTTGATAGGAAGATTGCGATAGTCTTCCTTCCCAATCGGAGAATTCACCTTGGGTAGCGAAAGAACGCAGCACTGGAATTGGAGCAATAAGGGGAGATTTAAGCAGGATTTCCATTTGATGATAGGTCGAAATAGCATGAGGAAGAAGGGTTTCTATCATCCAGGATTTGACGAATTTTCGGCCTGTTATGGGATTGATTATACCGGCTGCTACAGATGAGGCGTTAGGGGTATTGGTGGGTTGATCTATTAGGTGGAAGGAAAGATTATTCTGCAATAGGTGAAATGCAAGGTTGGTACCTGCAATACCCTGTCCGACGATTAAGAAATCGACCTCTATCATATTTTGGTATTTATGGGATAAATATAAATTATTTAACTTTAGGACATGGCCCCATAGTTCAAGGGATAGAATAGAAGTTTCCTAAACTTTAGATACAGGTTCGAGTCCTGTTGGGGCTAC
>CALAZP010000304.1 GCA_937926355.1 uncultured Saprospirales bacterium | reverse complement strand
ATGTTATCGTAATGCCCAATTTATATGGGGATGTGGTATCCGATGTAACGGCCCAGCTTTCTGGATCTGTGGGATTGGCTGGCTCTGCTAATATTGGAGAGCACATTTGTATGTTTGAAGCCATCCACGGATCTGCACCTGACATTGCTGGAAAGGGGATGGCCAATCCATCTGGTCTTCTGCAAGGGGCCATCATGATGCTTAATCACTTAGGGCAACAGCAGGTGGCGAATACCATTCAACAAGCTTGGGCAGTTACTTTGGAAAAGGGCATCCATACTCCTGATATCTATCATCCAAAGCGGAGTAAAAGGAAAGTATCTACCATGGAATTTGCAGCAGCCATTATCGATAATTTAGGTCGCCAGCCCGTCCACCTTCAAGTGCCCAAATTTGAAAACAACCAACCTATTCGCATCAAAAAATACCAGCCTGCTCCCAAAGCGGAGAAAAAATTAAAAGGGGTGGATGTTTTTGTGGATTTCAGAGAGATTCAACCCAACGAGCTTGCCATGAAGATGCAACAGCTCAATGGAGAGGCTGCATTAACGATGATTACCAATCGAGGAGTTAAAGTTTGGCCGGAAGGTTTCGAAGAAACATTTTGCACCGACCATTGGCGATGTAGATTTGAAATTCCCAATGGAAAAGCGCTGATTCATTCAGCCATTCCGGAATTGCTGAGCAAAGCCATTGCCAGTGGCATTGAGGTGATCAAGACTGAGAATCTATATGAATTTGACGGAGTCAAGAGTTACTCTGCCGGACAAGGTCAATAGCCTATGAAATATTTAAAACACGCCATTTGGGTACTTATCATTCTCTGGGTAGAAATGCTTCAGGATATGGAAACTAACACGCAATTGAATCTGGCGCTATTTATATTATTCATTGCCGCCGCTACTGGTGGTTCTAAAAATCCTAATCATGGAAAAGAAAACAGTTAATCTTTTGGAGGGTCAATTTCAACCCAATGAAGCCAAGGAAGTCATTAATCATTTGTGCAATGGACAAATTGAGTTTTATAAACTCAAATACTTACAAGACTTAGAAAATTCCCTAAATAAAGGAGGGGCCATTGAAGGGGTGGAAGCCGTTCAAGCCAAAAAAGAAATGCTAAAAAAGTATTTAAGTGAAGCTCAAAGTGAGAACGCATCCGTCAAGGTAAGTTTGGAGATCAGTTACTCATAAATCCTCAATTGCACGCACAGGGTTGGACATATTTACATGTTCCGCTCTGTGCTTTTTTACTGCACTTGGAAATTTTCGATGGTATACCCTATTTCTTCGTCGGCTAGATTGCGTTCTAAATCAAAATAACTCTTGGTTGGAAATCCATAGACAGGATCGTAGGTGATTTCAAAATGGTGAGGGTTCCTTTCCAGTAGTAGTTCGATTTCTGTGAAAAGTTGGTCGATGGTCATTACACAATCGATATTGCAATAGTCTTCATTGCCGGTAAAAGCGACCACTTGATTGGCTTCTACTGTTACGCCAAAAGGCTCACGGTAGATACAATAGCACACGATACTAAAATCCATGGTGTAGCTATCGATACCCGAACTTTCCCATTTTTGCTTTTGAAACAGGAAATTTTCTTCTTCGGAACAAATGCGATTATTATCTCCACAGGAGGTCGCCTCTTTTTGGCAAGCCAATATTACGAGCAAACACCCCAGTAAAAATATACGCATACTATATGGCAAGTTTAACGAGTCCAATAATCTACTACCATTACATCAGCTAAATGGGGCGACAATAAAGCTCCAAAAGCTTGATGATCCGGATGTGGCAGGTAGATAGAGCGATCTTCTTCACTGTGAAAGGTCAAGAAGAAAACATGAGTAAATCCCTTATCGTGTCCTTCTGGACTATTGTTTAGTCCCCATTCAAAACCTCGAATCTGAGGAATTTTAGAGGGAAGTGCTTCGAATGCAGCAATGATTTCATCAATTTTTGCCGAAGGCGCATCTTCCTTAAATTTGAAAGAAACAACGTGTCGGAGGACATTAGAAGGAGTGGATTCGGGCATAGGAGTAATTTGGGCCATCATCAAGGTGGTACCT
Organism: uncultured Saprospirales bacterium; assembly: GCA_937926355.1. GTDB lineage: Bacteria > Bacteroidota > Bacteroidia > Chitinophagales > Saprospiraceae > CALAZP01. The sequence continues at coordinate 1,895 of CALAZP010000304.1, read as the reverse complement.
AACAAAAATATAGGAGTAATTAAAAATTTGAGCATAGTTGTTACTGTTTTACCTCCTAAATATAGGTAATCCTGTATAAATTATTTGCCTCAAAATGGAAGGTGTCTTTTAAAGTTAACAACCTTTAATAGGCATTTTTCCTTTCTTGGTGGGCTCTTTTGTCGATGAAAAACCATTGGAGTGGTCAATTAATCGATTTTTTTCTTATTTTTAATCAATATACAAATTGAACCTTATTATGACCACTTTCAATTTAAACGTCAACGGAAATCAAGTTTCCGTAACTGTGGATCCCACGACTCCTATCCTTTGGGTATTAAGAGACCATTTAAACTTGGTGGGAACCAAATACGGGTGCGGTATTGCTTCTTGTGGTGCCTGCACGGTACATCTTGGAGATATCGCCATTCGTTCTTGTAAAACGCCTATATCACAAGTGGGTAACCAACCGATAACGACTATTGAGGGGTTATCTGAGAAGGGGGACCACCCGGTGCAAAAGGCTTGGTTGGAGCACGATGTTCCCCAATGTGGTTATTGCCAAGCGGGACAGATTATGAACGCAGCGGCTTTTCTCAAGTCCAATCCTCAACCAACGGATGAGGCTATTGAGGCAGCTATGGACGGCAATCTTTGCAGATGTGGTACCTATACGCGCATCAAAGCTGCGATTAAATCGGCGGCTAATTCCTAATTCTCTGAACCCAAAATCAAGTATCATGACAACGTTTAAAACCAAATATGGAAGAAGGTCTTTTTTAAAGAATACTACCTTAGCGGGTGGGGGAATGTTGCTGGGTTTCAGCTGGCTGGCCTCATGTACTCGTTCGGAAGAAGAAATGTTAGCCCTACCTGATGAGTGGTTTGAAATCAACGGCTACATCAAAATTGGCAACAATGGAGTGGTCACCATTCAATCTCCCAATCCGGAAATTGGGCAGAATGTCAAGACTTCTATGCCGATGATTGTAGCGGAAGAACTGGATGTAGATTGGAAAAAGGTCATCGTTGAGCAGGCTCCTTTGAATACGGCTATTTTTACGCGTCAGTTGGCAGGGGGAAGTCAATCTATCAGACAGGGTTGGCAATCTTTGCGGATGGCCGGGGCTACTGCTCGGGCTCTTTTATTGGAAGCAGCGGCTCAGACTTGGCAAGTACCTGTTGGAGAATTGGCAACGGAAGCAGGGGTAATTTCCCATGAATCTAGCGGACAATCTGCAGGCTACGGGGAAATGGCAGCATTGGCTGCTACTTTGTCTGTTCCCGAAGAAGTGGCCCTTAAGGAACTAAAAGATTTCAAGATAATAGGTACTTCGCGGAAAAATGTAGACGGTCGCAAGATTGTGACTGGAGAACCTTTATTTGGTTTGGATATCCAAAAAGAGGGCATGCAAATTGCTATGATAGTGCATGCACCCGCTTTTGGCATGCGGCTCAAGTCGTACGATGCCAGTCGAGCTAAAGCCATGCCTGGCATTACAGATGTATTCACCTTAAACACCTATTCTGAGGATTACGACAGGCAATGGTGTGATGTGGATGCCTTTAACGATTTGATAGTCGTGGTGGGTAAAACCACTTGGGAAGTGATGAAAGCAAAAGAGGCCGTGCAAGTAGAATGGGAAGCTGTTGCACCTTTGGAGAGCACTGAACAGCATTACGACAATATGAAAGCCATGGCTGCCAAGCCGGGAAGGGTGTTGCGAAAAGATGGCGATCCCAATGCGGCTTTCGCCTCTGCTGAAAAAGTAATTGAAAGAACTTATACTGCTCCATTTTTAGCACACAATACGATGGAGCCTATGAACTTTTACGCCCATGTAACGGATGAAGCGGCCACTTTGATAGGGCCCATACAAACTCCGGAGTTTATGGAAAAATCTGTTGCTGCCCGT
>CALAZP010000303.1 GCA_937926355.1 uncultured Saprospirales bacterium | reverse complement strand
ATTTACGGTAATGAAGTAGTTCAGACGCCTCATATCGACCAATTGGCACAAGAGGGAACTCGTTTCAATAATGCCTATATCATGGGCGGCCATCACGGAGCCATTTGTGCACCTTCCAGAGCCATGTTAATGAGCGGACTGAACCTATTCCGTGTCTATGACCGTTTAAATGGGGTAAGGACCATGCCCATGGCTTTTAGAGAAGCAGGTTATCGAGTATTTGGAACCGGCAAATGGCACAATGAAAAGGAAGCATTCGAAGCGGCATTTTCGGATGCCAAGAGCGTTTACCTCGGTGGTATGGCTAACCATTTTGACGTGCCAGTTAGGGATTATGGACCAGATGGCCAATTAGGAGAACCCGTAAGAAAAGGATTCAGTACACGCATATTTACTGAAGCTTGCTTGTCTTTCATCGACCAACATGTAACTCGAAACGATACCACCCCATTCTTTGCTTATATTGCCTATACGGCCCCCCATGACCCCTATTCTCCAGATTTTGATTATATCAAACGATACGCACCCAATCAGATTCCCTTACCAGAAAATTTTATAGGGGTACACCCTTTCAATATTCACGACCCTTTAGTTCGAGATGAAAACCTCACCGGATGGCCTAGACATCCCGATACCATTCAAATGATATTGGCAGATTACTATGGTCTCATCAGCCAAGTAGATGATGAGGTGGGCAGAATAATTAAATTACTTAAAGAAAAAGGGGTCTATGACAACACCATTATTGTCTACGCAGCAGATAACGGCTTGGCTATTGGCAGCCATGGATTGTTAGGCAAACAAAATTTATATGAGCACAGCATCAAAATTCCTTTGATTATTAAAGGTCCTAATGTCCCTTCGGGAAAAGTCTCTAATGCCTTTGCCTATTTATTAGATATGTTTCCCACCTTAGGTGAACTAGCAGGTATCCAAGCCCCCTTTGATATAGATGGCCAAAGCTTGGTTCCTGTCTTGAATGGAGAAAAATCTAATCTTAGGAATGAAATTTTTACAGCTTATCGAAATGTAGCTAGGGCCATTAGTACCGAGGATTGGAAATTAATAGAATACCCGGGTATTGACCACACTCAATTGTTTGACTTAAAAGTTGACCCTAACGAAACCAACGATTTATCCAATGATATCCAATGGCAATCAACCATAGATTCCCTTAGGATAGTCATGGAACAATGGCAAAAAAATACTGGAGATACGCTAAATCTGGATACGCCACCCTGGATGGATGCTGATTACGATTTCCATTCTCTAAAAAGAAAACCCGATCATTGGCAGCCTCAGTACACCCTTGAGAAGTACTTTGATTAAGATTAAATGGACTCTATAACGCCTACCTGAATATTTTTTTGTTGGGAAACCGAGTCTAAAACGGTCCAAGTCAACCACACTTTGCCTTGAAATACTTCCATAACCGGGAATCCACTCCCCCGACTCGATAACATTGGAGCAACCTTTTCCTCATACTTTTTATGCCCCTCAGTATCGAAAATAGATAGCTGTAGGAAACTTTGCTGGGTAGCGGGAGCAGCAACCAACTGAGATACTACAATATCATCCTCCATCCAAGCTACATCCACTCTTCCTAACGTGCTATCCTTTGTAACTGCAATAGGTTTTGAAAAAGTTTCTCCGTAATCTTTCGAAATCATTAATTGAACTTTACTAGCGTTATTGGGGGCGGTAAACCATACCACGGCGATTTCACCTTTCTTGTTGGCACTTATAGCAGGACCATTCACCGGACACCCTGCTATTTGCCATCCATCTCGATGCAATATAGAAGGAGAATTCCAAACCCCATTGACCCTTCTAATGATTCCCATATCTCTGATTTCATCAGCTGAACGATCTCGATACACCACTAAAACTACCGAATCAACCACCGCCAAATCGGTCTGACAACAATCGCAAACTCGATTATCCAACTCCTTTTCATCTTGAAGGGAACCATCCATATTGATTAAAGCAGTCCTCAATGTCATTGCACCTCCATGACCAACATGATCTTCTGAAACTCCAAACTGACTTTCCTCAGAAATCTTAGTTAATCTGCCGTCTAACCAAACCGCTCTAATGCCATCTTCTCCCTCAGGCATAAGGGAAACAAAACCATGCTCAGCAGCCACTTTATCTTTGTGAATAATGAAAGAAGTATCCCAATTCTGCCCGTAATCTTCCGATAAGCCGACATGAATATCATAATCATAAGTTCCCTCTGCACTCTTTTTCAACCAGTGGGCAGCAACCAATGATTTATTTTGTGCCATAGCGGGAAAATCGGCCCAATTGACAAACCAATCCCTACCAGAAGCAATGGTGCCAGATAAATTCCATTGATCCCCATCAAAAGCAGCCCACTTTAACAAATCATTACCCTCTGTATCCGTTTCGATCCAAGACAACAGCAAACTATTATCACGATGAGTAAAAAAATTAGGAGTCATCCCCTGAGTGGAAAAAATATTCGAAACAAATCTATAAGGAGATGCGGAGGAAGCCGCATCATCACAACCAGCTATAAAAATTAATAATCCAAGAAATATTGTAAAAGTAAGGCGCATAATTAATTTTTTACCAAAAAACTAAAATAGTTAAATACTTATTAGCGGTCGAACTTCTTTACCAATCAGCTCTATAGCCTGAAGTAATTTATCCTGAGGAAGATCCGCATTGACCATTTGAAAGGTCAATCGGTCTATTCCTCCCAATGCCTCGCTATGTCTAAGAATTTTTTGTGCCACCTCCCTGGGATTACCTACTAGTAATGCTCCTGTAGGTCCAGTAAGAGCTTCAAAATGATCTCTAGTGATGGTATTCCATCCACGCTCTCTGCCAATTTTATTGAACGTTTTTTCATATCCTGGCCAATAATCTTCATGAGCCTTTTCGGTAGTTTCCGCTACATAACCTAAAGAATGAATTCCCAATTTAAGGGTCTTAGGATCGTGACCTGCTTGCTCTGCCGAACGCCTGTACAAATCAATCAAAGGCTTGAACCGATGCGTCTCCCCACCAATAATCGCTACCATGAGCGGTAATCCCAAAGTTCCTGCTCGAGCAAAAGAGGCGGGAGTTCCCCCAACACCTATCCAAACGGGTATTTTTTCTTGAAAAGGTCTCGGATATATATTTTGGTGATCCAAAGGTGGTCTAAAACGTCCCCTCCATGTGATGGTTTCTTTTTCCCTTAACTGAAGCAAGAGGTCTAATTTTTCGACAAACAAATCATCGTAGTCTCGAAAATCAAATCCAAATAAAGGAAAAGATTCTGTAAAAGACCCTCTACCTACTACCATTTCTGCTCTTCCTTTGGACAAAAGATCTAGGGTAGAAAACTGCTGAAAGACACGAACTGGATCAGCAGCGCTAAGCACAGTGACCGCACTAGTTAATTTAATGCGATGGGTTCTGGCTGCTGCAGCTGCAAGTATGACAGCAGGGGAGGCATCTAAAAATTCTGCCCTATGGTGCTCGCCTATTCCAAATACGTCTAAGCCCACCTGATCTGCCAATTCTATTCTATCCAAAAGGTTCTGCATCGATTGAACATTCGATTCTCCAATTGATTTCCCAGGGATTTTCTTGGCCCCTGCAAAACTGTCTATACCTAGCTCCATAGAAATTTTTGATTATTCCAACAAAAACCTGCGAATAAAGATGAAGTATACATTGAAATTATCATCTTTTTAATGTTGACCATAACAACTCATATAGATATAAACTACTAATAATCAATTTATTAAGCAATACAACCCCTACTTTGGACAACACAAAAATTAAAAAAAAAGGATTGGTATCACCAGCTCATAAGAGTAGTATTGTGATGCGCAAGAAATTATTCCCATAATACACAACCAAATAAAATCTACCCAATAGCTGAGTAATATCATCTATTGGGTTACTTATTGCCTAATTAAATCAAAAGATACTATGAAAAAAATTGAAGCTATTATTCGCCTATCTCAGTTTGAAAAAATAAGAACAGCCTTAGCTGAAATAGGTATCAGGTTTTTTACCATGCACGAAGTCAAGGGGTATGGATTGCAAAAAGGGGAAAAATTAACCTACAGGGGAAGTGTCTATGATGCCGACTATATCCCTAGACTTCAGCTAGACATCCTATGCAAGGAGGATAATTTTGAAGAAATCATTGAAGTCATTGTCCAATCAGGTAGAACTGGTGAGGTAGGGGATGGAAAAATAATTGTTTACGACATCCATCACGTTACCCGGATAAGGACCTCTGAAACTGGTGAAAAAGCCATTTAACCTAACCCATTCATCAAAACACAAAATTTAAGATATGAACGACGCACTATTTACCGCTAATAATACTTGGATGCTTGTAGCCACAGCTATGGTATTCATCATGCATTTGGGATTTGCCAGTTTGGAAGCTGGTTTTGTCCAAAGCAAAAACACTGTGAATATTCTTTTCAAAAACTCTATGATTATAGGAATAGGATTACTGACCTATTGTTTGGTAGGTTTCAACTTAATGTATCCGGGAGAAAACGAAGGAGGATTTTTTGGATTTGCTGGATTTGGACTCAGTGTACCCGAAGGAGCGGCAGCTGCTATAGAATATGCGGACGGAGGGTATACCTACTGGACTGATTTCATTTTCCAGGGTATGTTTGCCGCCACCGCTGCTACTATAGTTTCAGGAGCCGTAGCAGAAAGAATGAAACTCAATGCATTTTTAATATTTGCCACCATTTTTGTAGCCATTGCCTATCCTATTACTGGTATGTGGAAATGGGGGGCCGGTTGGCTAGATGCTGCAGGATTCTATGATTTTGCAGGTTCTACTTTGGTACATGCTGTAGGCGGTTGGGGTGCCCTTGCTGCTATTATCCTCTTAGGAGCCAGAAAAGGAAAATATACATCTAATGGCATCAAACCCATACCAGGTCATAGCATGCCATTTGCCGCATTGGGAGTCTTTTTACTCTGGTTTGGCTGGTTTGGTTTTAATGGCGGTTCCGTTTTATCGGCAGACCCCATGCTCGTCTCTTTGGTTTTTGTTACCACCTCCCTTTCAGCAGCCGCAGGAGCAGTAGGAGCCTTTATCACTTCCTACCTCTTATTTAAAACACATGACTTGTCTATGGTACTCAATGGTATATTAGGAGGACTTGTGGGAATCACAGCTGGAGCTGATTTAATGGGACCTACAGAAGCCATTATTATCGGTTTTATTGCCGGAATCATTATCCCCTTCTCCGTTGTCTTTTTCGACAAAATTAAATTAGATGATCCCGTTGGTGCCACATCTGTTCACCTAGCCTGTGGCTTATGGGGCACCCTTGCTGTGGGAATTTTCGGAGATTTAGCAGGGCTGGGACAGCTTTGGATCCAACTCTATGGGACCCTTTCTATAGGTGTATTTACCTTCATCTTTGCCTTTTTATTGCTCTTCATCTTGAAGAAAACGATTGGAATAAGAGTTTCCATTGAAGAAGAGGAAAGAGGCCTTGATGTATCTGAACACGATATGAAAGCCTATGGCGAACAAAAAGAATTAGAAAGAATCGTAGAATATTAAAATAAAAGTACCCGGGATTTTGCGGAAGTCCCGGGCACTAATTTCAAAAATCCAGCCAAGCTGAAATCTCTAAAACCAATTCAAAGATAAAGCAACTGGTAAACTATTTCAAGTCTGTTATAAAGGACTAGAATAGTTCGCGGCTGGGGTATTTAATAGGTGACCTACTCACCTAATGATGCTATTACTTTCACCTTAGGCAATTTTGGAACCCATGTAGGTTATGAAATAATTGACGCCCCAGGGAATCCCAACAACAGCACCAGCTATATGTTTTCCAATGGCCCCTTTTACCATACTGGATTAAAAATGGATCTCGCCCTTTCTGATAATTTTGGATTTATGGTAGGTCAATATGGCGATACGGACAGCAAAATGGATTTAGTACCGGGCAAACATATTGGCTTACAAGTATCCTATTCCGATGATGTCACTGGGATTTACCTAAACTATATTGTTGGCTATATTCTTGCCGCTATTTACTCCTTCCACCTTATCCATAATTGCATTTGTGCTATATAAAGTTACATTACAAGTTTACCGCAAACTGATCTTTTAACTATATCTAAGAGGAGATTATAAAATATAAGACCAGATTAAATGCAACCCAAAGAAAGATGACTTAAAAATGACTGTAGATTAAAACCCATATTGTTTTTTTGTCTCTAAAAAAGAAATGATAGCATATATCCCTATAGTTACAACTGTACTCGCTATAATATTTTTTCAACACCTTTTCCAACACGCCAGAAGCAAACCGGATGCTAAACATTTATTTTGGTGGACTGTAGGAATAGCTACCTATGGACTGGGTACCCTCACCGAAAGCATCAATGCCCTAGCAGGTTGGCAATTGTGGAACTTCAAACTCTGGTATATCATGGGGGCACTTCTAGGAGGTATTCCACTAGCGCAAGGAAGCGTTTACCTGCTGCTCCCCAAAAAATTCGGAAATATAACTTCCACCATTATAATAGTAACCATCTCCATTGCTGCTATTTCCGTTTTACTCTCTCCAGTTTCCATACCGACTAATTTTGATCAAAGACTCTCTGGTAATGTCCTTTCTTGGCAGTGGGTCCGATATTTCTCTCCATTTATTAATTTATATGCCTTTATCTTTTTATTTGGAGGAGCATTGTATTCAGCCCTTCAATATCGAAAAGCCAAAAATCAAAAAAATCGATTTCTCGGAAATATTTTCATTGCTATAGGGGCCCTACTTCCTGGAATAGGGGGATCATTTACCAGATTTGGATATGTCGAAGTCCTTTATGTTACAGAACTAATAGGTCTTTTGGCTATGTATCAAGGATACATAATTATTAAAAATGATCGTTCTCATTCTATATACCAAGTCCAAAATGTTTAATGAAAAAGCAACCATTCCAATTAAAAGATATCTTTGGAATAAAAAACAGATTAATGTTTAAGCATCTAATTTCTACTTTGATTCTGACAATGACAATAGTCCTTAGCGCATGCGGCCAAAATCAAAATCTTAAAAATAAAGTTACCGGTGAATGGTTGATGAAAATCGACCTCACCAAATCCATTGAGGAAGAAACTAATGAAAAAGACGAATTACTGGAGAAAGCAATCCTATCTGGTCTCAGCGGTTTTATAGAATCTATACTAGATGCCATCGAAATTAGATTTCGAATTCACAAAGACGGCACTTATAGCGTTCTGGTAAAAGATGAGGAAGAAAAGGAGGAAGAAAAAGGAACTTGGACCATTACACAAGACCAATTGATCAGATTTAATAATTTGGCCAACAAAAAATTAAACGTCTCCTCAGATAACCTCTGGAAATATCAAAATGATACCCTTTATACCTTAGAAGAGGATGGATCAATTGACCCTAATGTAATTTTGATTAAATTGAATTAATCTCTTTCTCAGTTTATTACTTCCAATTACCTCATAAAAAAACGCTTAATACCTTTTCTTCTGGTATTAAGCGTTTTAATTCTCTAATCTACCTTGTTTATTCGCTAACCGGTACTATTTTATAAACCCTTCCTGGCCGCTCCAAACCGATGTATAAATAACCATCAGGGCTTTGGACAATACTTCTGGTTCGACCCACTCCCTCCAATAGCCGAGTTTCATCACCTAAAGACCCTCCCCTCAAAGGCATAACAGATACAAATCCGTACTTCAAAGAGCCAGACAACAGGTGGTTTTTCCAGTTGGGATACCGCTCACTAGTCACATAAGCCATCCCACTTGGCCCAATAGAAGGCACCCAGTAATGCTTGGGTTGCTCCATTCCTTCTCGCTCCGTTTCCGTGGTAAATACCGTTCCATTGTAATTAATCCCGTAAGAAATAACAGGCCATCCATAATTATTACCCGCAACAATTTCATTTATCTCATCACCTCCCCTAGGTCCATGCTCATGAGCCCACATATTACCCGTAGCAGGATCCTTGATCATCCCCTGAGGATTGCGGTGTCCATAGGAATAAATAGAAGCAACCGCATTGGGATCCGCCACAAAAGGATTGTCATCCGGAATAGTGCCATCAGACTTAATTCGGTGAACCTTTCCAGGACTTCTGGTCAAATCTTGAGGGTTATCATCTCTTTTTCCTCTATCCCCAACAGTAATGTACAAATACCCATCGTCTCCAAAAACCAATCGACTGCCAAAATGGTGATTAGTAGATTCATAAGGAGTGGCCTCAAAGATCTCAACAGCATCCTCTAATCCATTTTCTGTTAAGACATATCTACTCACTGCAGTAGTTGTTAATTCAGCATCTTCAGGATGTACCTTAGAATAGGAGACATAGACCAACTGGTTGCTCGCGAATTCGGGATCTAAAACAATATCCAACATGCCACCTTGATTTTTAGAGTTGACCTGCGGAACATTCTTTAACTCAATAGCCTCCTGACCTTCAATTTTAAAAATCTTTCCGTTTCGATCAGTAACCAAAAGAGCGCCTGTCGGCAAAAAAGCCATCCCCCAAGGCACTTCCGCAGCTTCAGTAACCAATTCTAAAGTGAAAGCTTGCCCCAAATGGCTATGAATAGTATCATAGTCAAATTCATCCTCAAAATCATATTCTCCTACCTGATTGATACCATACTGAATATAGGCTACCAAATTTTGTATCGCCATGGAATCCAACATGGCCGCAAAAGAGGGCATAGCTCCTTCCGCCCTTCCTTCTCTAATAGTTGCCGCAATCTCCTCTGGTGAATTCCCATGCTTCCATCGCTGATCGGCAAAAGCTTGAACTTTTACCCCGTGACATCCCGAGCAATTGGCCTCAAATAAATCCTTTCCAGCTGCAACTTCAGGTGCCAAAACTACCTCCATTTTTACCGCAGGTTCACTTACCTCATTACCAGCAGGCGTACAAAATGTGGATACCCATCCCAATGTTATTATAAAAACTACAATTCGCATATCTTAATTAATTTTAATCACAAAATACCACCTTTTGGGGATACAATAACCTCTTTTGAAATCTAATTATATGAAACTCGAAAAGTATAGCATGGGTATAGGAGATAGATTTGGATATCAAGGTACTGCCCAACTTAGAAGTCTCGCCAAAGCTCGAGAACATGGAATCCAAATAACACCAGTTTGGAATAAATCCAACCGAGAACACACCATTATAGGTTCACATCCCATGCATACTTTTGAAGCCTCGAGAGAAGCTGTACTCAATAGCAATTGGGAAGGTGATTATGGTATTGATGCCGACCATATCGGGATGGAAACCGTAGATCCTTTTATTCATTATGCCAATTTTTTTACGATTGATGTTGCCGACTCCATCGGAAAAACTCCCGATAAAAAGATAGTAGATCCCTTTTTAAAATTAGCCAGACAATTGCCCAGCACTCTCAAAATACAGGGGCTCCCTCCTATTTCAGTTAATAATGCCGTCCTGACCAGAATGGCCATTAAATACCTAACTGCGATCCATAAAGCCCAACAGATTTATACCTATATCCACGAACAAAAAGGGGGACAACCTTTCATTACGGAAATCTCCATGGATGAAGTCACGCTTCCTCAACAACCCGTTGATATGGTCTTTATCTTGTTTATGTGCGCCTATTATAATATTCCAATTAATACCATTGCCCCCAAATTCTCAGGAAGATTCAATAAAGGAGTGGACTACCAAGGAGACCTGCAACAATTTGCCGCAGAATACGAACAACACTTGATGGCCCTCCAATATGGCGTCCAACATTTGGGGTTGCCTGAAGACCTCAAACTAAGTATACACTCTGGATCCGATAAATTTAGTTTGTATCCCATTATTCGCGAGCTTTCCCAAAAACACCAAAAAGGCTTTCACCTAAAGACCGCAGGAACTACCTGGTTAGAAGAGCTCATCGGCCTGGCAGCCTCCGGTCCTAAAGGCACTAAAATAGTCCTCTCTATCTATGAAAAAGCGCTAGAAAAAATTGATGCCCTCTGTGCTCCATACACCTCAGTTATAGATATTCAAAAAGAAAAGTTACCGTCGTTAACAACCGCTCAAAATTGGAAGGGATCCGACTGGGAACATACCATCAGACACCTACCTGACCATCCTCAATTCAACCCAAATGTTCGACAATTACTGCACGTCGCATACAAAATAGCAGCTGAAATGGGGCCAGCTTTTACCGATGTTCTCCAAGAACACCAAGGCATTATCGGAGAAAATGTAACAGCTAATCTTTGGGAAAGACATATTCAACCTCTGTTTTTAAACTAGTTATAAATGTAATCCCATCACCAGCCTATCTAAAACCTAACCGAATTTTTTATTTTTCTATTGAGGAATCAAAGACCTATTTCTCCTAAGGCAAAATTACATTCCAATCACCTATAAACAAGAAAGGAATACAACCTATATCCTTTTAGCTTGAGGTTTTAAATCGGTCAAATCTTCAACCCTTACAGGAATACCCAATTCAATGCTCTTTCTAACAACATCTCTAACTACAATAAGAAAGGAATACAACCTATATCCTTTTAGCTTGAGGTTTTAAATCGGTCAAATC
>CALAZP010000302.1 GCA_937926355.1 uncultured Saprospirales bacterium | reverse complement strand
CCAAAAGGTCAGCACCATCATTGAAATGGTCAAAAGACTAGAGGCGGATGGACTCATCGTTCACATCAATCCTTTGCAAGAGTGGTTGCAACCGGAAGGAGATCGATACTATACTGCTCCTATTACTACCATCCGGCGCCTATTAGATCAAGTTGACTTCCCTATAATTGTCAAAGAAGTGGGTCAAGGAATGGGGATTCAAAGCCTCAAAGCCCTCTTGGAACTTCCCTTAGCAGCAGTTGATTTTGCCGCCAATGGGGGAACTAATTTTGCCCTATTGGAGCTTTTGCGAAGCGATGAAACGGCCCGAGATACCCATAGGGGTTTGGCACAAATAGGACATTCGGCCGAAGAGATGAACCTCCTTTTACAACAGCTGATAACTCAGGGAAATTTTGAGCCTTCTTGTCGACAAATCATTATCTCAGGGGGGATTTCTAATTATTTAGATGGCTATTATCATCTTCAGCAATGTCCCTTACCAGCCTTGTACGGTCAAGCCTCCGCTTTTTTAAAATACGCCAGAGGGGATTATGAAGTGCTGGAAAAATATATAGCAGAACAAGTGAGGGGATTAGAGATGGCTTATGCCTTCTTAAAAGTTAAATCCTAAAAACATGGCGCCCAAAAAATCAATTGCAGGTTTTTCGAGAAAATCGAAAATCGAAAAAATCAACTGGCTAAAGGATTCATTTGCACAACCTGAAAGTGCTGCTGAGTCTTTCCAGAAATTTTGGTTGCCAGATCAGAAGATCCAAACGCTAATAGATGGTTTTAGCGAAAATACCATCAGCAATTTTGTCATTCCCTATGGAATTGCCCCTAATTTTTTGATTAATGGCCGCTTTTATGCAGTGCCCATGGTAGTGGAAGAAAGCAGTGTGGTAGCTGCAGCAGCTTCAGCAGCAAAATACTGGATGAATAAAGGGGGGTTTCAATGCACGGTCATTAATACCTTCAAAGAAGGGCAAGTCCACTTCACTTACGAAGGACCAGAAAATATGCTCCGAAGTCATTTGCCTGAGCTCAAAAAATTCCTTTTGGAAAATACAGGTTACCTCACTAGTAGCATGGAAAAAAGAGGGGGCGGTATAATAGATATGCAATTGCGTTCCTTTTCCGATGAAGAACCGGGCTTGTATCAATTACTGGTACAATTTGACACGGTCGATTCCATGGGTGCCAACTTTATCAATTCTATTTTGGAAGCCTACGCCACTTGGTTGCCGGTTTATTTTGAAAATCAAGCCCATCCGATACTACCCCAAGTCATTATGGCTATCTTATCTAACTATACCCCAGAGTGTCGGGTTCGAGCCGAAGTGCAAGTTCCCATTGCAGAAATGGGCCGGTTTCCCGGCGGACTAAAAGGACCAGCATTTGCTGAAAAATTTGCCAAAGCCATTCGGATTGCCACTATCGATCCCTATCGCGCCACCACCCACAATAAAGGGATATTCAATGGTATTGACGCGGTAGTTATAGCGACAGGTAATGATTTTAGGGCCGTTGAAGCCGCAGGCCATGCTTATGCCGCCCGATCTGGACAGTATCGCTCTCTAAGCGAATGCCAACTTGAAAATGGCATTTTTCATTTTTCTTTGGAGATCCCCTTAGCCATAGGTACCGTTGGTGGGTTGACCACCCTCCACCCACTTGCCCAACGCTCCATAGAATTACTGGGAAATCCATCCGCTAAAGAACTGATGCAAATCATAGCCGCTACAGGTCTGGCCCAAAACTTTGCCGCGGTTCGTTCTCTAGTGACCACAGGCATTCAGAGCGGCCATATGAAAATGCATTTAGGAAATATCCTTCAACACCTCCAGGCAACCGATTCCCAAAAAGAAGCCGCACAAATTCATTTTCAAAACCACCCTATTTCTCATCGGGCTGTAGCAGAATTTTTGGATTCATGCAACTAGTAGATTATTATTATTCTCGCGGCAAACTCCTACTTACAGGTGAATATCTGGTGCTCGACGGCGCTCCCGCCCTAGCTATACCCACCCAAAAAGGACAGTGGATGCAAGTAACCGCCCTAGAAAGTAATGCCCCCCTTATCCATTGGGAAAGTTTTGATGTAAAAGGTAATGTATGGTTTAACGCCCAAATTGACTTTCTAAACTGGGAAATTTCAATAACCAATGAAAAGGAAATCGCTCAGCAATTGGTCACCTTACTAAAAGCCATTCAAAATTTACAACCCAAGGCCTTTTCCACCGCTCAAAGTTTGCATTTTATCACTCACCTAGAATTTCCCAATGAATGGGGATTGGGAACCAGCTCTACCCTTATTGCCAATTTGGCGAAATGGTCTCACACCAATCCTTACCAACTCTTAGAAGCCAGTTTCGGAGGCTCCGGATACGATATCGCTTGTGCCAATGCTAAAGGCCCCATTCGGTACCGACGAAATCAATTTCAACCAATAGTGGAAAACATAACTTGGCACCCAGTTTTTGCTCAGCAATTGGCTTTTCTCTATTTAGGTCAAAAGCAAAATAGTCGGGAAGGAATTGCCCGCTATCGCGAAAAAAAACAAAACCTACCCTTACCATCATTAATAAAACAACTCGAACAATTAAATACCCAATGGCTTGAGGCTGCCCATCTCCAAGAATTTGAAAAGGTAATGCAGGAGCACGAAACCCTAATTGCCTCCATTATAGATCTTCCCCCCTTACGCGAAAGCCTTTTTCCCGATTATGAGGGACAACTCAAATCACTAGGCGCCTGGGGTGGAGATTTTGCTTTGGTGACCTTACCGGATGGAATAACCGAAGCTCAAAAATACTTCCAAGAAAAGTCCCTACCAGTTCTAATACCTTTCGAGGAAATGATTTAAACAATTTATACTTTTTTGTAAACATTGATTAATATTGTAGTGTTTCTGATTTCAAAACGGTACA
>CALAZP010000301.1 GCA_937926355.1 uncultured Saprospirales bacterium | reverse complement strand
GTATTAATGAAGTCGAGATTACCAAGAAATTTGTAAATTGTTAAGACTATTAAAGTACTCAATTGAATAAAAGGCCTTATATGAAACTTACATCCTTAAAAACTATAACCATCGGGGTTTGCTTGTTCTTTTTCTCAATGGAAGTCACAGCACAAAAAAAATTTAGTGAAGCAGAGATTGAATCCATAAAAGTACGTGTTTTTGAAATTGTACGCTCTAATCAAAAGTTAAGCCAGGTGATGGTGGACAAAATTTTCAGTTTTGCAGAGCTCGGATTCCAAGAACAAGAATCATCAGCTTATCTTACTAATATTCTTGAAAATAACGGATTTGAGATTGAACGAGGCTATTCAGGAATTTCCACGGCTTGGATTGCAAAATGGAGTAATGGAGATGGTCCTGTTATTGCTCTTGGGAGTGATGTAGATTGTATACCAAAAGCATCACAATATCCGGGAGTGGCCTTCCACAAACCCATTGTAGAAGGAGCACCCGGACATGGGGAAGGACATAATGCAGGTATTCCGCTTAATATTACAGCAGCACTTGCTGTTCAACAAGTAATGAAGGAATTTGATATTAGGGGCACCTTACTCTTATGGCCAGGTATTGCTGAAGAATTAGTTGCGTCTAAGGCATGGTTTGTCAGAGATGGCATGTTTAAGGAAATCGATGCTTGTATTTTCACTCATGTGAGCAATAATATGAGTGTGTCTTGGGGTGCGTCTTCCGGTACAGGATTGATTTCTGTTGAATTCACTTTTGAAGGAGAAGCAGCACATGCGGCAGGAGCTCCTTGGAGAGGTAAAAGTGCTGCTGATGCCACTGAGCTCATGAATATAGGATGGAATTATAAACGAGAACACCTCAATCCTCTGAAGCGCTCTCACTCCATTATTTCTGATGGTGGTGATCAACCTAATGTTGTTCCTTCTAAGTCTAGTATTTGGTACTATTTTAGAGACGTTACTTATGAGGGAATTATAGAAATGTATGAAGCAGCTATTAATATTGCCAAGGGAGCAGCCCTCATGACTGATACCAAAATGAGTTATAAAATTTTGGGTACAGCTTGGCCCCGCCACTTTAATAAAAGTATAGCTGAAACCATGTATGAGAATATAGAAGCCGTTGGATTACCTCAATGGTCTGAAGAGGATCAATTACTAGCTAAAGCCGTTCAAAAAGAATTAGGTAACAAGAAAACAGACGGATTAGCTGTTGAATTATCACCGCTTGGACTTCCAGTTGAAAACCCTAGAAGTGGAGGCAGTGACGATATTGGCGATGTCTCCTGGACCATTCCGACTGTTACCTTGCGGTTTCCTTCCAATATTCCTGGTCTACCTGGTCACCATTGGGCGAATGCTATTTCTATGGCCACTCCAATAGCTCATAAAGGAGTGACTGCAGGGGCTCAAGTAGAGGCTATGACATTAATCGATATGTTTACCAACCCACAGATTCTTGAAGATGCATGGACTTATTTTAATGAAGAGCAAACAAAGGATACGAAATATCAGCCAATGATTGAAAGTGACACCGAAGCACCTACCTATCTCAATACTGAAATCGACAAACGGTATCGACCGGAATTAAAGAAATTTTTCTACGATGAAAAGAATTACGACTCGTATCTAGAGCAGTTAGGGGTGAGCTATCCCACTTTGAAAAAAGAATAGTTAATTAACTGAATGGAATTATTCCCTGACATTTGGACCACAATATCTCTCAAGATTCTATCAAGATACTTAATATTCACAAGTATTAGTTTTCTACTTTTTTATATTATTCTTAAAAAACCCCTTTGGTATAGAAAAATACAAAAGAAAATGCCGGCGATAAGGGATTACAGAAGAGATATTCTCTGGTCCTTAACCACAATTGCCATATTTTCCACAGTAATTCTTCTCACTTTTGTTAAATACAAGCACCTCACGAGTACTTATAATCGCATTGATGAATATGGTTATCCCTATTTGATTTTTTCCTTTTTTTGGATGCTTTTTTTACACGACACTTGGTTCTACTGGTGGCACAGAATAATGCATCATCCCTTTCTTTTCAAACGAGTCCATTTGGTTCACCATAAATCAACTAATCCATCCCCCTGGACTGCTTATGCTTTTCATCCATTCGAAGCCATTATTGAAGTGGGGATTCATCCATTAATTGCTTTTACATTGCCCATCTATACCCCAGCCATTGGAATATTTTTTTTGTTTCAAATTGCTTACAATGTATATGGTCACTTAGGATATGAGTTATATCCAAAAGGATTTAACAAAAATTGGATAGGCAAATGGATCAATACCTCTGTTGCACACAACCTTCATCACAAAAAATTCGATGGGAATTATGGTTTATACCTTTTATTTTGGGATAGATTAATGGGGACTTTAAGGAAAGATTACGATGATACCTTCGACAATAGCACAAACAAGTAATTTTCCAGCATTTTTATTCATTGAAATCATAGCATTAATTATTCAATACGTTCCAAGCGGATTCGGTGAAGAATAAGGTTCAAACGGATATATGTCTGGGAGCACCAATGTGCCAGTTGAAAATACCAAAGGATAGGTGCTTTTATTAAAAGTCACTTCAATAAAAGAGGCGGTATATCCTTCAGCAGATTTTGGAGCATCAATAGAATAGGCGCCATTTTCATTTTTTTGAAGTATTGTTTTTCGCCAGTTTTGTCCAACCTCCCAAATTCTAAAATCCCGTTTTTCTTTATTTGTTATGGACCAGAGTGCCACCTCATAATCGCGCTCAAGTGAATCTACCGAAAATTCGAACCCAGTAGGTGTCGTATTCCAACTCCATTTGGGTAGTGGATTATTATGGGCTATCGCATTAAAGAAAGAGAATACATTTGGAGTGTGATATGATCCTGCAAGTCCATGATTTCCGTTGGGGACATATTGAAGTTGTTTGTAGCCAGATAAATCATTATAATAAAACTTCCACGAATCTGTCACAAAAAATTCGTCTATAGTACCGTTTATTATAAGTTTGGGCATGGTGAATCGCTCCTTGAATTCGAAAGGCTCCACATACTTTAGTAAGCGATCAAATTCAACAGAGCCTATCCAATCCATTATCCCATAGTTAACATAGTCTTGAACAGCGGGTGACCAATCTCCATATACTCTATAGTGGTGTTCAAAAGAGGCCTTCAGATTTAGTAAATCAATAACCAATGGCGCCATTCCAATTACACGTTCATCCACTGCAGCGGTAGTCCAGGTGGTCCATCCCCTTTTAGACGCTCCAGAAATAAAAAATTCTTTAACTGGAAGTTCTGAATTAACAGTAATCTGCTCAATGACATCCATAGCCCTTGATACTGCGCGTGTCATAGGAAACCTAGCCAACCATTCCGCCTGATCATCTGTAGCTCCATTACTTAAAAATTGATTCCATCCGTAAGCAATCAAATCATCTTCGTATCGATCGATGGTATCATTAGAACCAAAACGCAATGGTTGATACGGGATATTACTCACTTGAGCAATTACAGATTTTGTGGAAATAGCATTTTCGATACTTATACTGTCCAATTCCCAAAATTCATCTGCAGCGCTACCACCTCCAATAAACAGCAAAGCTTTGTCTGTATCTCGCTCTTTTGGAATCATCACATCTACCCAATGCCACCATATACTAGGCAACACCTTTTCTTCATCTAGCCAACTTCCTGAAATCATTTTTACTCTATATGCCTTTGCCTGCTGGTAGATAACGGAATCAACTATTTCGAAACTAAAACCAGAGTTGTCTTTAACATAAGCTAGTAATTGATCGATGGGCTCATTATCAACCGTTTTTGAAGTTTTATTCTGGCAGGAATAGAATATTACTAGAGGTAAAGCAAGTATTAAGCACAACTTCTTCATGAGGTGAGATTTAGTCTAATAATGTTTATTAAATATAGCAGATTATGCCAAAATTATATATTCTATATAAAGCAGTTTATCTTTTTTGGATTTGAGTAACCATCTATTGAATTGATTTTAAATTATTTATTAAAAAAGATGGTAATTGGAAACCAAGTAATTCCATCATCCTATAGTAGTTATTTTACTATATTTTTTGTATTTTAAATCCTATTAGCTGTTTTTAGAAAAAGTTTCAAAGAAACTATGAAAAAAAACTTTACATTTCTCATTAGCATTCTATTTATCTCCACCATCATGGCACAAAAATACGAGACTCAAACCTTTGAAATTATTCAGAATATAGACGAAGCTGAGTTGCGCTACTATCCTCCAGTAATGAAGATTAAATCTTCAAGACCTAATGGATTTGGAGCATTATTCAATTACATTTCTGGTAACAACGAAACCAATCAAAAAATCGCCATGACCACCCCTGTTTATATGAGTAAAGATAATCAAGGAGAAGAAGTGATGGAATTCGTCCTACCTAAAGATATGAACCACTCCAATACCCCTTCTTCTAACTCTTCTATGGTTGAAGTTTATGAATCCCATTCAGGTTATTTCATTGCCTTGGGTTTCGGTGGATATGCAATGAATAAGGTAGTTCGCAAAGCAACAGATACCCTAAAAGCCATAGCAGAAAAGCACCAACTAACTATTAAAAGTTCTCCGCTCCTATTGGTTTATAATTCACCTTATAAATTGATGAATAGAAAAAATGAAATTCTTTTTGAAGTTGAATACCCATAATAATTATAGATTTTTTACCTAGGGTCCATTGAATAAACAGATTTATTTATCCGCCCATACCCTATCTTTCAACAAATCTGGCCCCATGACCATGCTCGCTTGGTGACCTTCCCTCCATTCCATTATTTGCTGAACCACCTCAGGAAATTTGCCACTAATATCGAATCGCTCTCCAGGATCCTCTTCTATATTGTACAAAAGAGGAGTTTCATGAACCACTCTTTGATTATCCCCTTGGTAGGCAGATTGGGTTATAAAATGTGCCTTATATGCTCCTACCCTAGCGGCAAACAAAGTTCTTCCCCGATAGTACCAGACAACTTCTCGATCACCTGCTTCCCCTTTCAAAAGTACGGGACTAAGATCCACTCCATCCATTACCCGATCTTCAGGTATAGAATGACCCGCTAACGCGGTAAAAGTGGGAAATAAATCCATTGTGGTCCCCATATCCATCACCATCTTGGGATGTATTATTCCAGGTCCCCAAAAAATAGCTGGTACTCTCATTCCCCCTTCCCAGGTAGTTCCTTTGCCATCTCTCAACATTCCCGCTGTTCCACCAGATATTTCTGTAGGTAACCAAGGCCCATTATCAGAGGTGAATACAACAATAGTGCTTTCATCTAACCCTTCCTCTTTTAACACCTCCAATAATTGACCCATTCCGTGGTCAATTTCTTCCACTACATCACCATATAATCCCCGTTTACTGCTTCCCTTGAAATCGTCTGATGTAAATAAGGGAACATGGGGAAGATTGTGGGCCAGATATAAAAAAAACGGCTTATCCTTATTTTGCTTGACAAAAGCAATAGCTTCTTTAGTATAGCGGTTGGTCAAAGTGGTTTGATCAACAGGTCGCTCTACAACTAAGGTGTCGCGCAATAAGGGCAAATTGAAAAAAGAAGATTTTACTTCTTCATACCTTTCGGTCCACAAATCCCAATAACCCACATCTGGTCCCAAGCCTTTTATCATATCCATATCATTTGAATATGGAATGCCATAATAACTATCAAATCCATGATTGGTAGGAAGAAATTCAGTTTTATGACCTAAATGCCATTTGCCTACCATACCCGTTGCATAACCCGCCTCTTTTAATTGTTCCGCTAATGTAATTTCACTCGCTGGCATCCCATTAATAGAATTAGGAAATAGTACCCTTGCTTCCCCACTTGCCAACCCACTTCTTACTGGTAACCTTCCAGTCATTAATGCAGCTCTACTAGGCGTGCATACACTGGCTCCAACATAAAAATTAGTCCACTTCTGTCCTTCATAAGCCATTCTATCCAAATTAGGGGTATGAATAGTGGGATGTCCATAGCAACTTAAATCGCCATATCCCATATCATCAACGAATACTATAATGAAATTAGGACGTAATGGCAATTGCTTCTCCTGGGCCTTAATGGATTTTATGTACCCTATCAATCCTATGCAAACAAAAATTATTCTCAACATCATCCAGATTGGGTTTATTAGTTTACCTCTACCACCCCCTTTTTCATATTTTCTGGAACCCTGGGGTTCATGACCCAAAACCAAAGAGGGGGTACCAAGCTCAACAGGATGGAAGAAGGATACCCTAATGGTAAGGTGGGACTTTCTTCGTAACTATTTAGTAATTGGTATTTTTTACTTGCTTTATAATGGTGATCACTATGCCGCGTTAATTCATAAAGGGTGATTCGACCTATATTGAAATTTGAATTCCAGGAGTGGTGAGGTTGTACTAATTCATATTTTCCCGAAGGGGTTTTGAATCGCCTCAAACCGTAGTGCTCGATATAGTTGATGCTTTCTAAAAATAAAAATGCAACGACTCCTATAATTGCTGCAAAACACATCACCCACCACGAAAAGACTAAATATACAGTCAATAGATAAAGAGGCTGAATAATACTGTACCAGAGCATATCATTCTTGACCGAAAAAAACGACCATCCATTGCGTTTTAATAACTGCATTTGAATTTTCCAAGCGCTAAGGTACTGTCGGCAAACTGAAGTCAGCCAAAAGGAATATAAAGTTTGCTTATATCGAGCAGTAGCCCCATCCTTAGGTGTAGCTACATGCAGATGGTGGCCAAAATTATGCTCAATATAAAAGTGCATATACAAACAGGGAATATATAATATCTTACTCAAAAATCTTTCGAAATAAGGTTTTCGGTGACCTAATTCATGAGCCACATTGATACCATTTGTAGCTAAAAGAATGCCACTACTCAATGCCAATCCTACCAGTTCATAGTTATTATAAGTTTGTGTATGAACTTTCATTAGTACAAAATAAAGAAGTCCAAAAACCAATGGCACATTCAAATAAAGCATCAAATCAAATATCCATTTAGTCTTTTTATAGGATGCATCCTCTTCAGATAGATTTTCTTTAGTCTCTCCCGCAATAAGATCTAGAATGGGAATGACCATAAAAGCAAAAATAACCGAAGAATAGGTGCCTATGCCTGTAGAAATGAAAGAAAGATAAGCAGAAGCTGGAATGGTGTAGGCGAATAAGTACTTGAGATCTTTTAACATGATTACCATATTTTACCTCTATCAAAAATATTCATTTTTCTGATAGCAAACCACAGAGTAATGGACTTAATTCAATTAATGTTATTCACATTTATTTAATATTAGTTTTAAATTTATTTTTATATTTTTGGTTGCAATTATGTAATTTTTATTTTAAAAAAACTATTCAAAATGAAAAATTTAATTTTAACCACATTGTTTATCGTCAGTGCACTGAGCATTAATGCTCAATATTGTCTATTTTTTGAATTCAAAGCTGAAGAACCTGAAATGGTTGTTTCTGCCATGAATGAAATGAAGAATTCCGATTGGAGAAAAAATATTCAAGCAACAGTATCTCTGTTTGCTATATTACCCAACGGAACTTCGGAATCTACTCATATGATTCAGTTGTGCTTCCCAGATGAAGCTGCATTTGAGCAAGCTTTTATGTCTTATGGTCAATCTACAGAGGCTCAATTAATCTGGGATAGAAAAATGCGAGATTTCACGGTAGACGTTTCTCAAACCTTGAATACACCTGCTTGGTGGAACGGAAATGATTGGAATGATGATAATGTTTTCATGATTTATCAAATGGATGTAACAAATCCTGCGGTATATGTGGAAAATTTCCAAAATTTTACCACCCAAATGACCGAGAAATTAGGAATGGAAAATTCTGTTGGACTTGGCTACCCTATTGTTGGTAAAAACAAAGATTACTCCCATTTTGTATGGATGGGTGCTCCGGACATAAAAACAGCTCTTTCTAATACCAAAGAGATGTTTAGTGATCCGCTTTTTGCTGAGTTTTCCAAATCTGTTGCAGGAATTAGAACAGTCGTAAATACCGTTATGATGGTTCGAGTCGCTGATTATTAATATACAATAGCTAAGTCCCATCCTTTTTTAATTTACAAAAGGATGGGACTTCTAAATTAAACGGTATCTGTCATTACTTTATAAGTGGGATCTTCTAGCACATTGACCTCGATAATATCATCCGCATTACTGAGTAATTTTCTACAATCAGGACTGAGGTGCTTTAGGTGCACCTTTTTACCATATTTTTGATACCGTTCTGTAATCTTATTTAATGCCTCCACTGCTGACATGTCCACCACCCTGCTTTCATAAAAATCGATGATGACTTCATCTGGATCATTGACCACATCAAATTTCTCATTAAATGCAGCAATGGAACCAAAAAATAATGGTCCGTATATCTCATAGTGTTTTACTCCATGCTCATCTATATGTTTTCTCGCTCTAATTCGCTTGGCATTGTCCCAGGCAAAAACCAAAGCGGAAATAATGACACCCAAGAGTACCGCCAAAGCTAAATTATGTAAGAATATCGTTACCAAAGTCACCATGAACATCACGAAAATATCAGATTTGGGCATTTTGTTAATGGTCCTAATGCTGGCCCATTCAAAGGTTCCTACAGCAACCATAATCATCAATCCCGTTAATGCAGCCATGGGAAGTTTTTCGATAATTTCAGCACCAAACATTACAAAGATCAAAAGCATCACGGCGGCAACTATTCCAGATAACCTCGCTCTAGAACCAGAAGATATGTTAATTAAACTTTGGCCCAGCATAGCGCAACCGCCCATACCCAAGAAAAAACCTGATAAAATATTAGCAGTTCCCTGCGCTACAGCTTCCTTGTTGCCCCTACCCCTAGTCTCCGTAATCTCATCTATGATATTAAGGGTTAAAAGACTTTCAATGAGACCAACGCCAGCAACTATAACAGAATAGGGCAAAATCAACATAAAAGTTTCAACACTCCAATCGATGTTGGGGATAGCAGGAATTGGGAATCCTCCTCCAACAGCAGCAATGTCCCCTACCGTTGAGGTATCTAAATCAGCGAAATAAACTATACCAAATACTACCAAAATGGCAGCTAATCCGGCAGGTATTACTTTGGTAATCTTAGGCAAGCCCCATATAATGGCAATGGATAATGCCACCAATCCAGCAAAAATATATAGGGATGATCCTTGCATCCAGGGTGCTTCTGGATCGGTACTGTCTATGGTAAATTGCGGAATTTGTGCCATAAATATGATAACCGCCAATCCATTAACAAAACCAAAAATTACAGGATGGGGAACCAACCGCATTAATTTCCCCAATTTGAAAAACCCTGCCAATAATTGAAGGATCCCAGCAAGAATGACCGTAACAAATACATACTGAGTAATTTCATCAATGGAAATATGAGGACTATTTAATTTTAATTCAGCGATTAATCCGGTAAATACGACAGCCACGGCACCAGTAGCTCCCGAAATCATTCCAGGCCGCCCCCCTAATATCGAAGTCACCAACCCCATTATAAAAGCTGCATACAATCCAGTTAGGGGCGATAGTCCAGCCAATAATGCGAAGGCAACGGCCTCCGGAACTAATGCCAAAGCAACAGTAAGACCAGAAAGTACCTCTGTTTTATAGTCAACTTTTTGCTGGAAATCAAAAAGGTTAAAATATTTTTTCATGCTTATTTATTTGGAAGGCCGAAAATAGCATTCCTTATTTTATCGGCTGTATTATTAATCTTAAAAAAACCAATAAATCATTTTTTGTAAATAAAACTTGACATTTTTTACTTTTCCCGTTACTTTTGTAAATAAAACTTGACAAAAAATGAAAGAAAAAAGAAGATCCCTA
>CALAZP010000300.1 GCA_937926355.1 uncultured Saprospirales bacterium | reverse complement strand
GGGATATGAATTTATACCTGGGAGGTACGAGGGTTGTGTAGCGATAAACTAGATAACATGGAAAAATCAAATACCTACGATGCCATTGTAATCGGTGCCGGCATGGCAGGAGGCTGGGCAGCTAAGGAACTTACGGAAAATGGTGCAAAAACTTTATTGCTTGAAAGGGGAAGGAATGTAGAGCACCTTAAGGATTATCCCACTACCAACCTCCGTCCATGGGAAATGAAATATAGGGGCGCCTTAACGGCAAAAGACAAGCGGGAAAATCCTATCGCGAGCAGGTGCTATGCTTTTCGGGAGGACGCAAAGCATTTTTTTGTTAAAGACGATGAACATCCCTATATCCAACAAAAGCGCTTTGATTGGTTAAGGGGCTATCAAGTGGGAGGGAAGTCCATCATGTGGGCCAGACAAGTACAGCGGTGGAGTGATCTTGATTTTGAGGGCCCAGCAAGAGATGGTTTTGCTGTGGATTGGCCGATTAGATATAAAGATTTAGCCAATTGGTACACCAAAGTTGAACAATTCATTGGTGTCTCAGGTAACCGAGATGGATTAGACGTACTTCCAGATGGTGATTTTCTGAAGCCTTGGGAAACCAATTGTGTAGAGGATTATTTCAGTCAGGTGGTTCAATCTAACTATAAAGACCGTCATGTAATATACGGACGTTGTGCCCACCTTACAGAAAACCGACCTATTTTTACTAAACAGGGTAGAAGCCTTTGTATGAGCCGGAATATCTGTCAAAGGGGATGTCCTTTTGGAGGTTATTTTAATGTCAACTCTACCTTGATTCCTTGGGCATTGAAAACTGGAAATATGGATTTGAAGCCTCATTCCGTGGTCCATTCCATAATATACGACGAAGAGTTGCAAAAAGCTACAGGGGTAAGGGTAATTGATGCTCAAACAAAAGAAACTACAGCATATTTTGCTAAAGTAATTTTTGTAGCGGCAGCTACCTTGAATACCAACTTGCTCTTGTTAAATTCTACTAGCAATAGATTTCCCACAGGTCTGGGAAATGATAATGGATTATTAGGTACCCATATTGCCTTTCACAACTATAGAGGAACTATCAATGCAGTGCATGATGGACATCCCGGTCAAATAACCGCTGGAGCCAAACCAACGTCCCACTATATCCCTAGGTTTAGGAATGTGTATAGACAGGAAACTGATTTCTTGAGGGGTTATGCTGCAGGATTTGGAGCTCGGCCGATTCGTCAAACCAATACTGAGGGAATAGGAGAGGATTTGATGAATCAGTTAATGAATCCTCAATATACGGGTCAATGGAGCGTAGGGTCTCACATGATGGGGGAAACCATTCCTAAAGCAACCAATAGAGTCTGGTTGGATGAAACTCAAAAAGACCAATGGGGTATTCCGTTGTTAAATATTGATGTGGATTACGACAATAATGACGAAAAAATGCTGCAAGACTTTTTTGAACAATTTACTGAGATGTACGAAAAAGCGGGATTTAAAGACATTACAGTAAATGACAATAATAGAAATCCCGGGAATGATATTCATGAAATGGGAGGCGTTAGGATGGGCTTAGATCCTAAAACCTCTTTGTTAAATGAATGGAACCAAATGCATCATTGCCCCAACGTCTATGTGACTGACGGGGCCTGTATGACTTCCACTTCAACTCAAAACCCTTCCTTAACTTTTATGGCAATCAGCGCAAGGGCAGCAAATCACGCTATAGAAAAGTTAAAGAAGGGCGAGTTGTAACGGTTTTATCTCATTTTATCGCCAAAAAAGATGGCATTCATCAAAAGCTTGTTGGTTCCAAACCAAAAGGCTCTAAAATTAGTATTCTCTGTAAAGGCTATGACCGTTCCGCTTCCTTTAGCAGATGCACGAAAAGCCGAGCTGTTTTTTAATAACTCATAAGTGGTGTCGTGGATATAACCACTCATCAATGGTTTATCAAGGTATAGAATGGGATTGTTATAACTCTGTTCATTGGCTTCCATAATCAAGGAGGCATTTTTAAAGAGAGGAAGCGTCTCGTTTTTGTAACCAAAAGCAATGGGATGCGTACGGTCTAGCCGGGTTTCAAAAATGGTTCCTCCGACCCCGCGAGCTCCATTAAAATTTCTCCTGTTTTCAAAACTAACTCCTTCAGCTACGTTTCGATTAGATTTGAATTTTACATTAATTAAATCATGATTGGCAGCCCAAGTAGTTGCATTTTTGTAGGTAATTAAGGTTCCTCCTGCTTGGACCCAGTTCTTTATATTTTCCGTTCCCGATTGGTCGATGGCTCCTCCATAGGCGTTGGGAATAATAATATGGGTGTAACGGCTGATATCCATCCTGCTGAAACTTCTCGTATCTAATTTGGTCAATAGAATATCAAATCGCTGATCAAATAGGTGCCAAATTTCCCCGGCATCTGCATAGGTGATGCCATCGCCCACTAAAATGGCTACTTGCGGTTTTTTAATGGTTTCGAAATTTCTACTTCCCAAATCTATTCCTTTAGAAGTCCAACCGGTAGCCACTGAATGAACCTCGATAGATGAATTTTGAGCTACAGTGGTTAATAATTCATGAAGTTGATCTTTGGAAGTATTTTGGAGGGCCACCGGAATCATAAGAGTCCCATAGTCGTAGTCGTTGTCTTGTAAGGTAAAGGGTTGCATAGCGACTTTAACCAAGACGTTTTGTTGTAAAAGGTGGTTCAATGCTTTTGGGGCATAGTACTCGTTCCATTTAATCAAATAGGCATAATCACTGATAGGAAAGTTGGGTGCTGGAGGAGCAGGTAAACTACTGATTTGATTGCCCAATTGATTCTTAGGGGCGCTTTCGTGGTAATCCATATTGAAAGCTAAGGGAAACGACCAAGCGGAAATGTCGTAAAACAAGCTGTCTTCGAAGGTGGTTCGCTTTTCAAAAATAGCTTCAATCAAGCGAGTCTGTTTTTGTTTTTTAGGAACCATATAGGCATAACCCTTGCGGTAGTTTTTTCCCTCGTGGGAAAAGTCATTTTTAATCTGATAGACCTCAATTTGATGTTTGAGGAGAATTTCAGCTAGGTGATTGGTACGAGCTGCATCTGTTTCATCTCCGAAAACAATGATATCATCGGTAGCCTCTTTAAGGGCATCAGCGTAAAATTGTCTTCTGAAATTTAAAAGTTGATTTTTTAAGGCTACACCCGCTTTAAGGGTAGAGAGTGCTGCGGTAAACTGGTTTCGGATGGTAAAGGGGAAGGTGAGAATACCGTGGTCACTTTCTTGTGCATGTCCTCTAGAGGAAGCTTGTTCAAATAAAATTCCTATGCTGCCATTGACATCTGGATAGGTAGATCCTTTACCGTAGTAGAAATCATCATAGTCTTCTTCAGAGTAGTAAAGACTACCAATCTTGTCTAATCCCTCTGCGTGATATTGTCCTATGGCTGCTGTGAGCTCTTGATTGAGTTTTGGAGTTAATGGATGGGTCCTTTCGGGGATTCCTGGTTGAAAGAAAAAGGTACTATTGGTTCCCATTTCGTGATGATCGGTTAAAATATTGGGATGCCAATTATGAAAGGTAGTTTGACGAGAATTACTCTCAGGCAATTGCACCGGCAACCAATCGCGGTTCATATCAAACCAGTAGTGGTTGGTTCGACCTCCGGGCCAGGATTCTCTGTATTCTCTGTCATTGGGGTCGGGATTGATATTTTTGCTTTTATGCATATTGGCCCAAGTGGCGAACCTATTAAGACCATCGGGATTGAAAGAGGGATCAAATAAAATAATGGCTTGGTCTAATTGATTTTCAATTTCAGGACCTTGTGCGGCTGCGTAATAATAAGCTACAGCTAATGCGGCATTACTCCCGGATGGCTCATTGCCATGGATGGAAAACCCCTGGTTGATGACAATAGGCATAGAGGAAACATCTAATTTTTCAGCTCCAGGTTCTGAAAGTTGAAGGTGTTTTTGCCTAATGGCTTCAAGGTTTTGTTGGTTTTTAGGAGAGGTGATGGTCAATAATATCAGAGGTCTTCCTTCGTAGGTAGTTCCCCTTTCTTCGATTTTAATCCGATCGGTGGATTCGGCTAATGCCCTCATATAATAGACGAGTTTATCGTGCGTAACGTGCCATTCTCCTACTTCATGCCCAATAATTGATTTGGGGGTAGGGATGGTGGGGTCATAAGTAACATGTTGGGGTAAATAATAAGTGAGGTCTATAGATTGAGCACTAATTACTAGTGATACCATTGTAAGAATGGCAGTTAAAAAGGTAGTCTTCATTTTTGGATACCAATTTAAAAAAAATAAAATTAATTAATTCAGTTCCATATTCTGTCTTTTAGGATATGGTACTGCTGCTTTCAAAGTTTTTATTTGATTTGCCATTGTTAAAACAAAAATTAATTTCCAATATGAAAAAATTCTATACGACGATCATTACAATGGTTACCCTATTAGGTTTAGTTTCGGCTCAATCACCGGATTCTTTAAGTTTTCAAGCGGTTATTCGTGGAGGGGATGGTTCATTATTAACCAATCAAAATGTGGTAGCTAAAATTACCATACTTCAAGGTAGTGAAACGGGAACTTCTGTATACACAGAAACCCATACAGCTACTACCAATGAAAACGGTTTGTTGACTTTATTCGTAGGCGGGGGAAGTTCCTCAGATGATTTTACTGCTATTGATTGGGGAGCGGGTCCTTATTTCATTAAGCGAGAGATTGATCCCAACGGAGGAACCAATTACCTGATTTCTGGTACTGGGCAATTTTTAAGTGTGCCTTATGCACTGTTCGCTAATAGTGCACCCGGGGATAATATGGGCGATCATGAGGCTACCAAAAATATCGATTTGAATGGGTTTACCTTGGTAGATTCTATTGCTAGCAACTCGGATCCAATGAAAATCTTAGTGGAAAATAACGATGCCGATATTGAAATTAAGTCCTATGATGAGATTTATATTACTACTGTTGATGGCGGAAATGGAAACCCAGATCCAAGTGGAGGAACGTATAACACTTATGGCGATATTGAATTGACCTCTGCAAATGATATTATTATGGATGCTGATTCGAATTTAGAGATTAAAATTAGTGATGACATTTTTATAACAACTGATGATATAGTTAATTATGAAAGGTACGGTCTGGATGATGACGATGACGACGATATTACTATAGATTCTAAAGAAAATATTTTTTTAGTCTCCGATGATGATATTTACATAACGAACTATCACAGAATGGATTATTATGATGTTTATGATGGTGATTATGATATTATTTTGGATTCTTACCAACAAGTTATCCTTGAATCAGGCGTTGGTCATAATTTAACGATGCTATCCCGTAATGATATTGAGTTAATATTTAATGATGACCCTGCAGATTATGTAGAAATCTGGAGAGGAAGAGGCCACTTTCTTTATACGCTTCCCAATACTGAGGGAGTAGAGGGACAAATTTTAATAAGACAAGGAACTGCCTCAGGAGCTATATCAGAAAGATTTACCCAATGGACACCTTATAAATTACCATTAGCTGATGGTTCTAATGGACAGGTGCTTACTACAGATGGTATGGGTAATGTGACTTGGGTAACTAATTCAACCACAGCCAAAACCATTCAAAGAATAGACATTCAGCAAAAGGAATTGGACGAAATGAAAGAGAAACTCCAGAGTTTCAATAATGCCATCCTCAATCAAAATCAGTTAATCCAAAAGATGCGGGAATTAATTCGTGAGCAAGCACAGATGTTGTCCACTCAGGCAAAAGCATTGGAATCCATTAAATCAAATAATAATTAGGATTAGAAAACAAATTATATTTTTATATATTTGATGAAAATAATTGAGGAAAATATGAAAGTTTTATAATGCAATTTACAAAAAGCCTTTTTTTAAATCTTCTTGTTACAGCAACGGTATTTCAATTAAATGCACAAGCTGGAATAATTGTTGGCTCCGGTAATGATTCAGGATCGGGAGGAGAAAAGATGAGTTTTACTATAGGTCAAATAGATTTTGTAAACCTGTCTGGAGGAGGGTATTTAATCACTGAGGGAATACAACAACCCTATAAAGGGGCAGGTCCTACACAAAATATTTCTATGAATTTCTCTTGTGTGGAGAACGTATTCTTGGCTTTGGGCGATTCATGTGGAGCAGTTGTAAACTCTCAAATGTTTACCCGACCAGCTACAACGGGATTAATGATTTATGCCAGCAATGTAGAAATACCTTCATCATTTGCATCAGGTAGTGTTGGTTTATTGGATACGGTATTTGGGGAAGGAGATTGGATGTATGGTATCTACAACAATGTTCCAGATGAAAAGGGGTTACATCAATTAATATGCTGGGGA
>CALAZP010000299.1 GCA_937926355.1 uncultured Saprospirales bacterium | reverse complement strand
GGAGTTGCCAAAAATATTCTAACTATTGGAGCCGTTGGTGACTTAACCAATGGATACACCACTGCTGGAGCAGTTTCCATGTCTAGTTTTAGTAACTGGGGACCAGCAGATGATGGAAGAATCAAACCTGATTTGGTAGCCAACGGAATTTCTCTATATTCTTCTTACAATTCGGCCAATAATGCTTACGCGGGTTTATCTGGCACCTCTATGGCTACTCCTAATGTATCCGGTTCCATTGGTTTACTGTTGCAACATCAACGCAACTTATATGGAGATGTGGTAATGCGGTCTTCCACTATGAAAGCTTTGTTGCTTCACACTGCTGATGATGCTGGCAATTTAGGTCCTGATTATTCTTTTGGCTGGGGGCTCGCCAATTTCAGAACTGCTGCTGAACTTATAGAGGAAAATTATAATTCTGGATTAAATATCAGAGAACTTGAACTCACTAATGGGCAAACAATTAATTTTCAAGTTTACAAAAAAGCGACCCAGGACTTAAAAGTCACTATCGTTTGGAATGATCCTGCTGGTACCCCACCCTCTGCCTCGTTGAACCCCAGGGATAAAATGTTAGTCAATGACCTGGATTTAAGACTGGATAATGGCTCTACTACCTTTTTACCATGGATATTGGATGTTGAAAATCCGGGAAATACTGCCACCAAAGGGGATAATATCACTGATAATGTGGAGCAGGTACTCATTGAAAATGGGAATGAAGAAGCAGTAACCGTTGAGATTTCACATAAAGGATCCCTTTCCGGTGGAAGTCAGATTGTTTCTGTTATTATTTCAGGTAATAAGCCATTTGCCACTGCTCCCATCAACCTTCAAGATAATGCTACCCATACTTCGGGAAACAGCCTTCAATTAACAGAGGCTTATATTCAATCAAACCTAACAGTACCTGCTGGTTTAGAAGTCAATTATGTAGCGCAAGATTCTATTGTCCTTAAACCAGGATTCACTGTTGAGTCAGGTGCTACATTTAATGCGCAAATCTATGACCCGACCAATAATTGGGTTAGCGATTCTAGATTACTTTACCCTGGTTTTATTTACGAACGCAATACTTCAGCCCGTTTTGAAAAACCTTCTAATAATAGCCTTTCTTTCGACCCTATTTTTTTACCAGAAGAACCTCAAGAACGGTGGTTTAACGTTGCTCCGAACCCAACGATTCATTCTATTACCTTGGATTTTGAGGGGCTATCAGATGGTCAATATCCTACCTCTATTCAATTATTAGATCAAGGAGGAAGGGTACTTCAAACCTATACTAAAGGTGCTCTTCAAGAAAATGGAAATACTATTTCTTTAGTTCGGTATCCTCCGGGAATTTATCTGATCAAAGGTTATTTTGAGAATGGCATTCAAACCCAAAAAATTATTAAAAATCAATAAAGCTATATCTAATGCCCTCAATAACGGCACTGGTTGGACAGACTCCTTTAGTCCCCATTCCCTTTGAAAATCCAGCTGTACAAATTTTAGGTAAAATGGAGGGGCACAATCCAGGGGGAAGTGTTAAAGACCGTGCTGCCTTAGGGATGATTGAAGGAGCTTTTAGAAAAGGTTACCTGAGTAAAGGAGCTC
>CALAZP010000298.1 GCA_937926355.1 uncultured Saprospirales bacterium | reverse complement strand
CCTTAGTATTGAGTGACGCTAGAGGAAGCTGCGGGTGTACAGTACCTCAGTGGCCTAAAGAACCTATTGCCCCAGGTGAGTCTGGAGAAATCACTGTTCAGTTTAACAGCAAGGCTAAAAGGGGAAAAAGAAGCCAAAAAGTTACCATCACTGCTAATACTAACCCTCCCCAATCTTTTATTTACCTTACTGGAGAGGTCGTAGCTGCGGCAAACTAATAAATGCTTTAAATATTGTAAACAGCCTGTTGAGGTAATAACACCTTTCGGGCTGTTTTTTTTATTATGAAAAAGTACCTTTCACTCGTCAAGTTTAGTCATACTATTTTTGCTCTACCATTTGCTTTTATTGGATTTTATCTCGGTTTAATCGATCAACCAGATGCTTCCAGAGTGGTAGAAATTGCTTTTTTGGTTTTGCTATCGATGGTTTTTGCCCGTACTTCTGCTATGGCATTTAACCGATTTTTAGATCGAGATATTGATGGTTTAAATCCAAGAACTGCGGGAAGAGAAATCCCTTCGGGAAAAGTTTCTCCTATTGCCGCTCAGCTGCTGACCTTTTTCAGTGCTGTTTTGTTTGTTGTGGTGACTTACTTTATTAATCCTCTTTGCTTTTATTTGTCTCCCATAGCCCTTACGGTAATATTAGGCTATAGTTTTACAAAGCGTTTCACCTCTGCCAGTCATTTTGTTTTAGGACTTGGATTGGGGTTAGCTCCTCTTGGAGCCTATTTAGCTATTACGGGTGTTTTTTCCATCGTTCCTGTATTACTTTCCATTTTAGTAATCACTTGGGTAACTGGCTTTGATATCCTTTACGCCTTACAGGATGAGGATTTTGATCATCAAATGGGTCTTAGAAGTATCCCTGTTGCTTTAGGTTCTCATGGTGCTATTCACTTCAGTAATGGGCTACATATACTTTCAGCGTTAATAATTATTCTGATAAGTTATATTTTCTGGAATTCAGGAGGACCTATAAATTGGATATTTGGAATAGCTTCTATGCTGTTTATTTTCTTACTTTACTATCAACATACATTAGTTAAACCAAAACAATACGATCGATTAGATTTCGCCTTTTTTACTACTAATGGAATAGCTAGTCTTGTATATGGAATAGCTTTTATTACAGATTACTACTGGTAACCTGCACCTGATCTCCAATTTTAATTATCTCATTATACCGGTCCACACAAGCATTTTTTCCAAAAATGATTTTATTGTTGAACATCCGGTATTTCGCTAAAAGCTTTGAATAAACCGTATTTATTTCGGCAGTCTTCGGATCGATGGTAATCATTTTACAACGTGCACATTTTTTGGGTAGTCGAAATGGAATTCTCGCAATGGTAATGGTATTCCATTCGTCTTCTTCAAATGCCAATTGGTTTTCAATTATGATGTTGGGTCGGAACCGCTCAATGGTATAGGGCAAACCAGTCCATTTGTTTATTTTATGGAGAGATGCCGTTGTAGTTATCAAATAGGGATAACCGTCTGATAAACTGACTTCATCGTCGGGTAATCCATAACGGGAGTCTACTTTTCTCAGCCCCAAAATGGGTTGGTATACCAGTTGAACAGGTGTTTTTAGATATTCGGTAAACCATAAACTGGCTTCTCGTTTGAAAGCTACAACAGAACAGACATCATCCCATATTTGAGCTTCAATAATAGGTCCTGTACTTGATGGAGTGTCAGGTAGGATTAATTCTGGAAGTCGGTTATCTGGATCTCTAATTAAAAAGGAATGATTTTTGTGCTCCAGGTTTAAAAGAGAAAGTCTAGGGTATTTCCGTTGAGATAGAAAATTATGGTCTTCATCAATAAGCATCATTCTTCTGTCGTATTTTGGCCCTCTTTTAAGAAGTGGCATCTGGGAAGTTGAAATGCCCGGTAAAGATTTAATCGGATAATACAATAATTGACTGACTTTCAACATTTTTTAAAAGTTGTTATTTATTCTTTTCTTTGTAAATGTAAGACATTCATATTAATACAAATAAACCTGTTTTATAAGATGTTTGAGCTTCGCGCAAGTATTTTATCTAGTTTTTTAATTTTCTTTGTAGCTGCGGGGAAGTGCCAAGACCAGTTAGAGGTAATTAACTTAGTTGGTAATTCTTCTGCAAATGAATATGGGGCAGTTTGGAATTTCAACGAATTAATTTTCAATAAAAATGAAGAGCTTAAGACTTGCATTTCATTTGAAAATTTTCAAATGGAAGAAACTCGAGATATCGCAAGTAATACCTCATTTGTTTCCACCAATAGGGGAAAAAATTTAATTGCCCTTACTTTAACCAATTTTACGGGAAGGGTCCAAGAGATTAAACAAGGTTTGTTGCGAATGAAATTAATTATTGGAAAATTAAAAGTGGATAAGTCTATTGCCCCAGACAGGTATCAATTATTTCCTCATCAACTTCCTGAGTACAATTATGGATTTCCTTGTTTTTCCCCTGATGGGAATAAGCTTTACTTTGTAGCAGACATCCCTGGCGGATATGGAGGTCTAGATATTTATGTGAGTCGGGCGAGTATAGGTGGCTGGACCTTCCCTGAAAATTTGGGGCCTAAAGTTAATACTCCAGGTAATGAAACTACCCCGTTTTTTGATGGGGCAGCTTTGTATTTTGCTTCAGATTTTACTGAAGATGGTCAAGGTAATTTCAATCTTTATAGAAGTAATTGGGTGGAGGGGAATTTTCAAACTCCTACCATTCTTCCATTTCCTTTCAATTCGGAAGATAACGATTGGGGTTATTATGATGGGGGAGAAGCTGTTTTAATTTCTTCAGATCGTGAAGGAGGAAAGGGTGGATTTGATTTGTATGCATTACGTCCAAATAATGCTCCTGCAGACATAAAGGAAACCCTTTCAAATATTCCATTTTCTATCCAGTTGTCGGCCTCTTCCAAAAGTCCAAATTTGAAGTCTTTCGAGGATCTTGAAATATATGGATCTATTTGGGTAGCTAAAGAAGGTGAAATGTATAAAGTGAGATTGGGCAACTTTGAGAGTAGAGCTGTAGCCATGGAAACGTTAGATATTATCAAACAAAAGGGATATAGTGGATTTATTGTGGAGGGTTTTATGCCAAGTACTTATGACTATAGAATACAACTGGCAGCTTACCAAGATATCAAATGGTTCAATAATTTACTCGTAGAGGATTTAGGTAAATTGGAAAGTGAAATTAAAGGCAACTTAACTATCCAATTATTGACTGAAATCAAAGATTTGGAACAAGCTGAGAATCTTCTTTTAGAAGCTAAAAAAAGAGGATTCTCAGATGCTTTTATCCAACATAAGGTGGATTATGGTTGGGAGCGACTAAAAAACGGGTATTAGTTGAAGTCTTTTAAAGGTTGATAGGTTTTGCCGAAGGCGTCTGCCACCGCTTCATAAACGATTGCTCCATTAACTATATTTAGCCCCGCCCTTAATGCGGCGTCTTCTCGACAAGCCTTTTGCCAACCGTTATTTGCTAGTTTGATGGCATAGGGTAATGTCGCATTAGTAAGGGCGGCTGTCGAAGTAATGGACACAGCACCTGGCATATTGGCTACACAATAGTGAACCACTCCGTCAATGATAAAGGTGGGATTATCGTGTGTAGTGGGCTTACAAGTTTCTATACAGCCTCCTTGATCTACCGCAACGTCTACCAATACGGTTCCAGGTTGCATATCTTTCAACATCTCCTTCTTAATTAATTTAGGGGCTTTGGCACCTGGAATTAATACCGCACCAATAATTAGATCAGCATCTTGTATATGAGTTTGAATATTGTGTTGATTGGAATAAATGGTTTTGACATTGGCTGGCATCACATCATCCAAATATCTTAATCGATTGAGGTTTAGGTCAAAAAGAAAAACCTCAGCACCCATTCCTGCTGCCATTTTTGCTGCATTGACTCCGACGATTCCAGCTCCGAGAATTAATACTTTGGCGGGCAATACCCCAGGTACGCCTCCAAGTAATTTACCTTTCCCATTTTCTTGTTTTTCTAAGTATTTAGCGCCTTCTTGAATAGACATTCTTCCAGCTACTTCTGACATAGGAACCAGCAAGGGAAGCGATCGATCAGGTAATTCAACTGTTTCATAAGCTATGCAAGTCGCTCCACTGACTAACATCGCTTCGGTTAAAGCCAATGACGAAGCAAAATGGAAATAGGTGAATAAAGTATGGTGAGATTTAATCAAGTGATATTCTTCTGAAATAGGTTCTTTAACCTTTATTATCATTTCACTTTGTCCATAAACATCCTCAATGGTAGGTAAAATTTCTGCACCTACAGCTTGATAATTTTCATCAGTGTACCCACTACCAGAACCAGCATTTTTTTGAATATAAACCTGGTGACCATTATGAATTAATTCCATGGCACCTGCAGGAGTGAGTGCCACTCTGTTCTCTTTAGGCTTTATTTCTTTGGGAACTCCTACTATCATTTGTTTCTAAGTTTAAATGAATGATTTTGGACGCCCGAAATTAACAAAAAGAAGTAAAGTTTTATGAAATAAAAAAAAAGCCGGCGAATGCCGGCAACAATAAAAAGTAAAAAAACGACCATTAATAATTACACAAATCAAATGTATGATTTTTTTTAGTAATATGAAAAATATGAAAATCAAAAAATGATTAAAATTTACAATTCAGCAAAAAGAGGCTTAATATTCTCTGGAACCAAATTCTTGTTGTAAGCATTT
Organism: uncultured Saprospirales bacterium; assembly: GCA_937926355.1. Classification (GTDB taxonomy): domain Bacteria; phylum Bacteroidota; class Bacteroidia; order Chitinophagales; family Saprospiraceae; genus CALAZP01. The sequence continues at coordinate 16,454 of CALAZP010000298.1, read as the reverse complement.
TCAAAAAGGGTATTTACCGCAGAGACCCCTTGATGTCCAAGTTGAAGAGAATATTGATTTACATATAAATCGATGTGGTTTTGACAAACTACGGGATCCATTTCTTGAGCATGTTGACTAATGAATTCCTTTGAATCATTTGGGTGGTCAAATGCATACTGGACAGAAGCCTTAACAAGTTCATCAATTTGCTGAACCAAAGATATTGGATGTTCCCTTTTCATTGCAATACCTCCTAAAGGAATAGGTAATTGTGTTTTTTCTTCCCAATATTCTCCTAAATCTATTAGTTTGATAAGCCCTTTACTATGATAGGTAAATCTATTTTCATGTATAATCAACCCAGCATCTACTTCCCCGCTTAAAACAGCATTTTCGATATCGGAAAATAAATAAGGAATTTTATGTTTAGCCTCCGGGTAGGCTAGACCCAAAAGAAAATTAGCGGTAGTTAATTTACCCGGAATAGCTATTTTGCCAGATATAACTTCTTCTCTGGTTAACTGTTTTTTAGCAATTAACAAAGGACCGCATTGGTATCCTAGCGCTCCACCTGATTTCAACAAATAATATTGCTCCCTAACATAGGCTAAAGTATGATAACTCAATTTGGTAATATCCAATTCTCCTGCTAAAGCCCTTTGATTTAATTCTTCTACATCTGCTAGTATTACTTCAAAAGATATCCCTTTAGTATCTATCTTTTGATGAATTAAGGCATCAAAAATGAAGGTGTCATTAGGACAGGGGGAAAACCCTACAGATAATTTCATATTTTTGATTTGATAATACAAAATATGAGTTTTCAAGTAATTTACGAGGACAACCACTTGTTGGCGGTAAACAAACCAGCGGGAGTTTTGGTTCAAGGAGATCAAACTGGCGATATCACTTTAATGGATATGGCTAAGGAATATATAAAGGTCCGATATAATAAGCCAGGTGATGTTTTCCTAGGGTGTATACATCGCTTAGATAGACCCGTTAGTGGAGTAGTTATTTTTGCAAGGACAAGTAAGGCCTTGAGTAGAATGAATCAATTATTCCAAGATCGCCAAGTTCAGAAGACCTATTTTGCAATTAGTGGAAGCAGACCAGATCCTTTAATGGGTGAGATAGAGGATTACCTCAAAAAAGATAAGGAAAAAAATATTACTAAAAGATATCCCAATCCCAAAAAAAGACCTTCTGATGCCAAACAATCTTTATTAAGTTATGAGATGTTAGGTGAAATTGGTTCTCATCATTTATTAAAAGTTCATCCGCAAACAGGAAGGCCACATCAAATTAGGGTGCAATTAATGGGAATTGGATGTCCCATAAAAGGAGACCTGAAATACGGTGCAGATAAACCTGAACAAGGAGGTAATATATACTTACATTGTTATGAGCTTTCTTTCATTCATCCAGTCAAAAAAGAAAACATCACTATCAAAGCCATGCCGGCCAAAGATCAGATATGGAAGCTTTTTTATCATCTATTTTGATGCAGCTATGGCTTGCCCTGCTAACCAACTTCCAGTCCAAGCGGCTTGAAAATTAAAACCACCTGTAACGCCATCAATATTCAATACTTCTCCAGCTAAAAATAAACCGGGAAATTCTTTGGCTTGAAAAGTTTTGAAATCTACCGCTTTTAAATCTACCCCACCAGCAGTAACAAATTCTTCTTTGAATGTGCTTTTGCCGCGTATTTCATACTCGCCGTCTAATAATTCAATTAAAATTTTTTTCTTGTCTATTTTAGATAAATCTCCCCAATTGAAAAGCCCTGAAATTTTCAAATGAGATAATAAGTTCTGCCAAAGTCGCTGTGGAATTTTAAAAGGTGTTCGATTTAACTTACTTTTTTTGTCTTGACCTTCCAATAAATTTTCTGCTACTTCCCGAGAAATCCCCAACCAATTAATTTTTAAAACAAACTCATATTGAACTTCATTTAATATTCTAGCCCCCCAGGCTGAAAGCTTTAAAATGGCTGGGCCGCTGAATCCCCAATGTGTAATCAATAGTGGACCTTCAGAGTTTAGTTTAAGCTTTTTAATGGGAGAAGAGATAGTGAGCTTAGCTCCATCTACACTTATTCCGGGCAAATTTTTTATACGCGAATCCCTACAGTTGAAAGTAAATAAAGAGGGAACTGGATCAATTATCGGAAGACCTAATTTTCCAAGTAATTTATAAATATTAGGATTACTTCCTGTGGCTATTAAAATAGAGGTTGCTTGAAAATGCTCGAAATCGGTTTGAACTGACCAAACCTTATTTTCCATCATTTTTAATTCTGTAACTCTGTACCCTAATTTTAAAGTAATACCTAATCGCTCACGTTCTTGTTGAAGACATGCTATTATGGTATGGGAGTCATCGCTGACTGGAAAAATTCTTCCATCTGATTCTGTTTTCAGATCCACCTCGCGGGATTCAAACCAGCGTAGGGTATCGCCTGGCCCAAATTTATGAAAGGGCCCCAATAATTCACGCCCTCCTCTAGGATAATACGAATGTAAAACGCTTGGGTCATAGCATGAATGGGTAACATTACAGCGGCCTCCTCCTGAAATTCTGACCTTCTCTAAAACTCTTTTTCCTTTTTCAAGAATAAGTATTTTTAGATTTTTATTCTTGGTTGCCGCATTAATGGCTCCAAAAAAACCTGCAGCTCCCCCGCCTATTACAATCAAATCCCACTTTTCCATTATTAATGTTAAAAGCCCTCGGGATGTTGGTGATGGTAATCAGTTCTATCTTGAATAAATTGGGCTAAATGAAGGATAGAGGCCTCATCATATAACTTACCTGTAATGGATATGCTAGAGGGTAGGCCATCTACAAAACCATTGGGAAAGCATATCGATGGATGCCCAGTATAGTTGGTGATAGTCAAACTAGATCCTCCCCATGTAGGATGTATATATACATCTACTTTTTCAAAAACCTCTTGCATTTCTTCAATGAGTAAACTCCTTCTTCTATTTGCCTGCACATATTCAACAGCTGGCACAAATCTAGCTTGTCTGAAGACATTTGGCCATGCATTTTTAATTTGTCTAACTAATAAATCATCTCGATTAGAGGTGGTTAGTTCATCAAAAGCTGCTGCCGATTCAACATTTAAAATTAACCTCAAATCGGGTAGGGTAGGCAAAGTAATTGGAATAAGGTCAAATCCTTCTTCCTTCAATATAGCTAAAATCAAAGAGTCATTCTTTTTAAAAGGATAATCTCTTTCAAAAGCTTCAGGTAAAAAACCAATTTTAAGCGTAGAAATATCTGTTCTGGAATCGTAGTTGAAAGGTAAATCCACAGAAGTAGGATCCTTTTTATCCGCTCCGTGAAGTACAGAAAAAACAATAGCAGCATCCTCAGCACTCCGGGTCATGGGGCCTATTTTATCCATAGACCAAACTAAAGCCATTGCACCGTCTCTACTCACCCTGCCGAATGTAGGACGTAACCCTGTGATTCCATTAACTGTAGAAGGAGAAATGATGGAACCTAAGGTCTCTGTCCCTAATGCAAAAGGAACCAAACCAGCAGCCACAGCTGAACCAGAACCCGCGGAAGATCCACTTGAGCCGGTTGATATATTCCACGGATTTCTTGTTTTTTCGCCAAACCAAACATCCCCCCAGGCTAATGCTCCCATACTCAATTTACCTAATAATACTGCTCCAGCTTCATCTAATTTTTTTATTACAGCAGCATCTTTGTCAATGACCTGATCTTTGAAAGGCATTGCACCCCAAGTAGTAGGGTAGCCAGCCACGGAAAATAAATCTTTGGCACCGTATGGAATTCCATGTAACAAGCCTCTATATTGACCTGCCGCAATTTCCTTGTCAGCTTGCATAGCCTGATTCATCGCTCTTTCTTCCGTTAACGTAATTACACAAAATAACTGAGAGTTAAACTGCTTAAGGCGATTTAAGAAAAAAGTGGTTAATTCTACAGAAGTTATTTTCCTTTGTCTAATCAGCGTACTTAATTCCGAAATGGTGTAGAATGCCAGATCATCTAAATTTTCAGGAAGGCTTACCTCATCATTTGAAGAAAAATACAAAGGCCTTACCTCCTGTGGATATTCAAAACTAGAGGGCAAGGGATTGAAAACCAAAGCGGGTGCGATTCCATTATCCAAAGGTGTTTTCCTACTTTCTATATAAGATAGTCGATCGCGCTCCACGCCCTCGCGTAAGGAATCTATTTCACTTCGTGAAAAATCTAATCCTGCTACTTTTCCAGCAATTATTAAATCATCTGGTGACAAACGATTCCCAACAACAGCACCTAAAAAAAGCGCTCCAACTATAACTAAAGATATTTTGAATATTTTTTCCATGGTATTCTAGAATTAACAGTTAGGACAAGAAAGAAATCAAAACACCTGCAGCCACTGCAGAACCTATCACTCCTGAAATATTACTTGACATAGCATATTGAAGTAAGTGATTAGTCTTATCGTATTTCAATGCAATTTCGTTAGCGACCCTAGATGCCATTGGTACAGCACTCAAACCTGTGGCACCAATTAAAGGATTTATTTTTTTTGAGGCAAATAAGTTATATAATTTGACTGCAAAAATACCACCAGCAATAGAAATTGCAAAAGCAACAAAACCTCCACCAACAATTAATAAAGTTTGAGGGGTTAAAAAACTTTCAGCAGTCATGGTCGCCCCAACAGTTAATCCAAGAAAGATGGTAGCCGTATTCATTATTGTTTCAGAGGCCGCTTGATAAAGCCGATTGGTGGCCTGGCCAATCTCTTTAACAAGATTTCCAAACAATAAAAAACCTACTAATGGAACAGAAGAGGGAACCAGCAAAAAGATAAAAAACCCCAAGACTAAAGGAAATAATATTTTCACTCGGGTTAAATTTTTTATTACTACTCTAGATGGATATAGCTTTTCTTGTTCCTTCATATTTATCATTAATTCAGACTCAGAAGTAGTCCATTTGACCACAGGGGGAATAATTATAGGCACTAGAGCCATATAGGAATAAGCAGCTATTGCAATAGGGCCCAATAAATGAGGAGCTAAAATGATGCTGGTATAAATGGCTGTTGGACCATCTGCTCCTCCAATAATCCCTAAAGCCCCTGCTTCTTTAGGAGTAAACCCAATTAACACTGCTACAATCATTACAGAAAAAATGCCAATTTGAGCAGCAGCACCAAAAAATGCTAGTCTAAGATTACGCAGCATGGGTCCAAAGTCTGTCATAGCTCCGACTCCCATAAAAATTAGTGGAGGTAATAGCCCCGTCTTGATAAGGGTAAAATAAAGCATGTTCATAATGCCGTATTCTCGAGCAATCTGCAGTAGGTGAAAATCCTTTACTTGATCTGCATCCACTACCGCCATATTTCCTCCTGGAAAATTTGCAAGCATCATTCCGAAAGCGATTGGAACCAACAATAGTGGTTCAAAACCTTTGCTAATTCCCAAATACAAGAGGATAAATGAAATGACTAGCATCAATAGGGATAACGGAGAGGACATAAAAGCCTCAATGGCCGTCATTTCTAGCAATTTTTCTAATAACTCCATTTTAGTTTAAGTTTACCAAAATATCATCTTCTTCCACCTCTTCTCCATGTTTGGCAACAATTGCAGTTATCCTTCCCGCTTTGTCGGCGGTTATTGCATTCATGACTTTCATGGACTCAATGTAACCGATAGAATCTCCTTCAGCAATTTCATCTCCAACTTCAATACTTTTTTCCCCAGGTTCTTTAGTGAGGTAAAATTTCCCTTCTAATGGAGCCAAAATATTGGACTGACCTTTAATTTGTTGCACAGGGGATGAAAGCTGAGATTCGGGTGAAGATTTTTCTGAATCGTTATAAGCAACTTTGACGTTATAAGCTATCCCATCGATTTCAATGGTTAAAGAAGTAGGCCGATCAACCGCAGCAGTACTATCAACTGTTTTGGCTGTAGGTTGCCGCTTTTGCTCTAAATCCTTCAAAAATTCCTCTTTAGCTTGTCCCGATTTGAATCTTTCATACTGCTCAGGATGCATCGCATATTCTAGCAGCTCTTCATCATCCGGCCCTCTTTCCCACCCTAAATCTTTCATTTTTTCTATGTAAAAGGGTAATTGATCGGGGTACAAATCTTGTGGATTACCCTTGAAAAATTCTTTATTTTGAGAAGCAGCTAATTCTTTCAGTTCTTCTCCCACAGGACCTAATAATTGTCCAGAACGGCCCAAAATCATCCCCCAAGTATTTTCGTCAATCATTTCCCATCTTTTCTTTCCTTTTATCAAGTTGATGGCATTGACTAAAGATACATTTTTGACATATTGGCTGAATGGGGTAACCAAAGGAGGATAACCTAATTTTGGCCAGGCATATTCTACTTCCTCAAATAATTTGAGGAGCAATTCATCCTCAGTCTGAGGAGGAAGGTCTCTTTTTTCTAACCACTTATTCAAGCTTTTTAGATTATTTTCCAGATCCGCCATCAAACTTCCCATCATACCTCCCGGAAGGCCAGGTCCGATCAATAAAGAATTCATCTTTCGATTATTTGGATTGATGTAGTACCCCAAAAAATCATCAATGAAGGATTGGGTTAGGGTTCTTACTTCCATGTAGGCCTTTTTGTTAATATCCGGTAGCAAAAATCCGGCGTCTTTAAACATGGCATGAATAGTCAATAAATCGGGATGTCCTGTTCCCCATGAAAGAGGTTCCATACCTACATCAATAATATCCGCCCCATTCCTTGCTGCTTCCAAAGCAGAGGTAACCGAAAATCCAGGAGTAGTATGGGAGTGAAATTGAATTATGATACTCGGATGACGCTCTCTTACCCCTTTTACTATGCGGCCTATGGATACAGGACGACCTACCCCTGCCATATCCTTAATAGCAATTTCTTGGGCACCTAATTCAATAAATTGATCGGCTAATTGAATATAATATTCAACAGTATGTAAAGGGGAATGGGTAATACTTAAGGCAGCCTGAGCAATCATCCCGCCTTCTTTGGCAAAAACAAAAGACTTTTCAAGATTCTGAGGATTATTCAATCCGTCAAAAGAGCGCGAAATATCAGTTCCTTGTAATTTTTTGACCTTAAATAAAAGCTTTCGGACATCTAAAGGTAAAGGGCGCATACTTAGCCCATTTAATCCCCTTTCTAACATTTGAGTTTGGATCCCAGCTTGATTGAAAGCTTTAGTCCACCTTCTAACTGAATGATTGGGGTTTTCTCCAAATAATAGATTAATTTGTTCGAATCCTCCACCATTAGTTTCCACCCGAGCAAAACAACCCATATCGATAATGGGTCCTGCTACTTTTTCTAATTGATCGGCTCTAGGCATATATTTGCCGCTTGATTGCCACATATCCCTATACATCAGGGCTAATTTCAATTCTTTTCCCATAATAAGGTCTTATTTGGTCTTATTAATTTTAACGATTTGAGCTTTACCTTGTGTTACCATAGCAACCACCGCGGATAAAACTGCCGCATGAGCATCTGCCACTTTTTCCTGCTTTTGGTTGTTTTCTTCAAACCGATTCACTGCCCAGATCAGAAGGTTACCCATTCCAACAACCAATGATAAAATTGCAAAAACGGTCACCATTCCTACGACCAATAACAAGAGAATTTGATTGATGGATTCCATCTTCTTTATTTTAGAGTGCAAATTTAGTAATAACCTATAGGGGTTTTCAACCTATTTTAAATATTTATGATTTTCTAGGCAAGAACCGAATAAGTTGACAACCATCCTTTGGTTTATATTTGCAATTTATTTACACATACAACAAACAATGAAGGATAAGTTTCAAGTCTTCAAATTTGGGGGCTCTTCTTTGAAAACTGCAGATTTGGTAGTCAATTGCGGAAACATTATAAAAAATAGAGAAAGAGGTAAGATTTTGGTGGTCGTATCAGCTATGGGTAAAACTACAGATGCACTGGAATCTGTAGTAAAAGCCCATTTTGAAAAAAAGGGAAAAGCCCAGGATTTACTCAACCAGGTGAAAACTCAACACGATGAAATAGTTGGTCAACTTTTTCCCGAAGGGGCTAATCAAGAGGTTTTAACTAGCCTAAATGATGCCTTTGTTGAAATAGATTGGATGCTTGAAGAGCCGCCCTCGGAAAATTATGATTTTCTCTATGATCAAATTGTTGGAACAGGAGAGGTCGTTTCTTCTATTATTGTTCATGCCTACTTGAACTATATTGGACTTAAGGTAGATTGGGTTGATGCGCGAGATATTATTCAAACAGATGATATCTTTCGGGAAGGATGGGTGCAATGGGAAGCTACCACGGAAAGATTCAAAAATAATTTGGCTCCCAAACTGGATCAATTTGATTTTTTTGTGACCCAGGGTTTCATTGGAACTACTTCTGAAAATTTTACCATAACATTAGGGAGAGAGGGCTCTGATTATACCGCTGCGATCTTTTCTTTTTTGTTAGATGCCGAATCTATGACCATTTGGAAAGATGTCGATGGAGTTTATACCGGAGATCCAAGGTATTTTGAAAATGTTGTTCAACTCCATAAGCTATCCTATAAAGAAGCTATTGAAATGACCTACTACGGGGCCAAGGTGATTCATCCAAAAACGATTAAACCACTTCAAAATAAAAGTATACCCCTTTATGTAAAGTCTTATCTAGAGCCAAGTACGCCTGGCACCTGTATTTCAGATGAATATCTGGAAGATTATCCACCTATTGTTTCAGTCGAGGACAATCAGGCCTTACTCCAAATTTCCACCTTAGATTTCTCGTTTGTTGCCGAGCATCATATCAGCAAATTATTCAATTACATTTCGGAGGTTAGATTGCATGTCAATATGATGCAAAATTCAGCTATTACTTTCAGCGTCTGTGTTACTGATATGGATGATAAAGTTGAAAAGTTTATCAAACAAGTGGAGAGTGAATTCAAGATTTCTCTTGATCGAAATTTAAGCCTCATAACCATCAGGCACTACAGAGAAGATGTTATAGATAATCTTAAGTTTGGTAAAATGGTACTATTGGAAGAGCGAAATAAAAAAACTTTTCAAATGGTAGTCAAAGAAGTACAAGCCGTAAAATGGAAATAATTCCCAAAATTTTTGAGGAACATTTACACCAACTTGGCGCATCAGGTCCAGTTTTAGTGGCAGTCAGCGGTGGGGTCGACTCAATGGTTTTGCTTCATTTAATTCATCACTTATCCATCCCGCATAGTGCTGTTCATTGTAATTTTCAGCTAAGAGGAGAGGCATCAGATTTGGACGAACAATTAGTTGTAAATCAATGCAAAATATATAAATTAAAATGTCATACGAAAAAATTCTCCACTCTTGAATACGCTACTCAGCACCATCTGCCCATTCAAGTAGCGGCTCGTAATCTTCGTTATCAATGGTTTGAAGAGTTATTAGATACCACTTCAGCTAATCATTTGCTTACAGCTCACCATCTAGATGATCAACTTGAAACGGTATTATGGCATTTAGCAAGAGGAACTGGCCTGAAAGGGCTTTTGGGAATACCTGAGCAAAGAGGAGCTTTTTTAAGGCCATTGTTGCGCTATACCAAGGAGGAAATCATAACCTATGCCATAAAGAATAAAATCGCATTCCGAGAAGATGACTCTAATCAAGAGGATAAATACCGCAGAAATTTTATCAGACACCACCTGGTTCCACCCTTCAAACAATTGAATGAAAATTGGTCAGGAACATTGGAACGGACGATTCAACAGCTCAAAGGAGCTGCCAAAATGCATACTTGGGCCATCTTAGAATGGTCAAAATATATAGCTGAACCACTTGATAGGGATATGGTGCTTCATTGGAATAAACAAAAATTGTCGGAATGCCCATCTCCTTTTGCTTTGCTAGTCCATGAATTAGTACCCTTAGGATTCAATACCTCCCAGATTAATGAAATCTTATCTCATTCTTCGTCAGATTATGGAAAAAATTGGTTATCTAATTCCCATCAACTATACCTTCTTCAAGATAGGATAGTTGTAAGACTTCATATTCTCAGTGATGAGGAAGTAACTTGGCATCATTTGAATGAACCGTTGGTTTTCGAAAAGGGAATTATTAAACCATCTTCTGAACCAATTTCAATAAATAAATATAAGCATTTGGAATTTTTTGATTTGGATAAGTTACAATTTCCATTAGTATTGCGTTATTGGAAAGATGGAGATTATTTTCATCCGATTGGAATGGGAGGAGGTAAACAAAAATTGAAAAAATTCTTTAATAATGAAAAGATACCTGTTTATGCCAAAAAAGAAGTTCCATTGTTGGTTAATGGGGACGGTCATATCATTTGGGTAGTAGGTTATCGAATCGATGAACGTTTTAAAATAACCAATCAAACAAAAAACTCCATCTGTCTTGTCTATCAAAAAAACAACATTTCCTAAATCGATTCAAATTCCTTTATTGCAAAAAGTACAGGAATTAAAACTAAGGAATAACGCCTTCGGCAAAAGAGAAATTTTCGACGGTATCAGAAAAAAGTGGGTAGCACTTCAGCCTGAGGAAATGGTCAGACAAGCTTTGATCAAATATTTGACAGAACTTCCTGGTTTTTCCTTATCAAGAATGGCAGTGGAGAGGGGAGTTAAAGGAAGCACCACTAAAAAAAGGTTCGATATTTTGGTATACGATTTTGCTTTAAAACCATTTATTTTGGTAGAGTGTAAAGCGCCTGAGGTTTCATTATCCGAAGAATCCTTCGAACAAGTCAGTTGGTACAATTATAATATTCAAGCACCGTATTATATTTTGACTAATGGGGCTACAACTTATTGCTGTGGAGTGGACCAACAGCAAAAAATGGTATCCTTTTTATCAGAAATTCCTACCCTAGTTTCAAAATAAATTAATTTTGTTTCAAAATTGAAAATCTCATGAATAAAGTATTTCTTTTAGGTTTTTTAACTGCCATGTTTTGGCTTTCTTCATGCCAGTCGGCTGAAGACAAAACTGTAGAATTAAATTGTGAAGGAGGGTCTTCCATAGCTTCCTTACCTCCAACTACTTTTGAAGCCTTATCAATGGTCAATGGCAAACATTGGGTTTTTGAGTTTTATGTTTTACCAGAATACCCTGAATTGCAAAAATCAAATAAGGGAAGATGGTTTGTTTTTAACCCTGATGGAACTTATACCACAGGTGTTTGGGACAAAGAAACTTGTGGGGGTACTTATTTGCTATACAACAACCCTGATTATAAAAAACCTTTGGTATATTTAGATTCCGATCACGATATGGATGATATGGAATTTGAAATTCAGTCCATAAATAAAGAGACCGATGCAATGGGGTGGGTCGGTACTTCGCGCTTTAATAAAGTGCCTCCTATGATAAAAGTTATTGCCCTGGATTCTAGACCAACTAAGGCACAATTCGGGGTGGAATAAAGTCCTCGATATGCGAAAAACAAAACCAAAACTAACTTTTTGGCAAATCTGGAACATGAGTTTCGGATTTTTGGGAATTCAATTTGGATTTGCCTTGCAAAACGCCAATGTTAGCAGAATATTCGAAACCCTAGGGGCAGCTATCGATGATATACCCATATTGTGGGTAGCAGCTCCTCTCACCGGTTTAATTGTCCAACCTATTATTGGGTATTACAGTGATAGAACATGGAATAAACTGGGTAGAAGAAGACCTTACTTTTTAGTCGGGGCCATTCTTTCATCTATATCCTTATTTTTAATGCCCAATGTCCCATTTTTATGGATGGCGGCAGGCATGCTTTGGATTATGGATGCGTCTATTAATATTTCCATGGAGCCTTTCAGAGCTTTTGTGGGTGATAACCTCTCATCCGAGCAGAGAACTTCAGGCTTTGCCATGCAAAGTTTTTTCATAGGTACAGGGGCTGTTGTTGCCTCAATGTTGCCTTGGATTTTGACTAATTGGTTGGGGGTTTCCAATGAAGCCACAGAAGGAGTAATTCCCAACTCTGTTAAATGGTCTTTTTATATTGGAGGGACCATCTTTTTATTAGCAGTAATGTGGACGGTTTTCAAATCTTTTGAATATAGCCCTGAGGAACTAGCTGATTTTGAAACTGATCATGTAGCTAGTACTAATCAAGAGTCAATATTTCCTCAAATAAAGATGACTCAAGGCACCGTTTTTTTGATAGTTGGAATAGCTTTTACTGCCCTTATTACCCAAATGGGATGGGATAAAGAATTATACATATTTGGAGTTGGAATAGGAATTACAGGCTTGCTCTATTTGATAGCCTATTCGATGCAACGAAAAAACAAGACCAATGCTTTTGTTGAAGTCATAGCTGATTTAAATGCCTTGCCACTCACGATGAAACAATTGGCTATCGTTCAATTTTTTTCTTGGTTTGCGTTATTCTCTATGTGGATTTATACCACCTCTGCTGTTACTAAAAATATCTATGGCACTACCGATACCAGTTCCTCCTTATACAATGATGGAGCTAATTGGGTAGGAGTGTGTTTTGCAGTGTATAACGGTATAGCTGCTCTATTTGCATTTCTACTTCCAGTACTTGCTAGACATACTAATAGAAAAATCGCCCATGCCATTTGCTTAGTAATTGCAGGAATTGGATTTATCTCTATTTTTTTTATCACCAATCCACTATGGTTGTTAGGTTCTATGGTTGGAGTTGGAATAGGTTGGGCTAGTATTCTTGCGATGCCATACGCCATTTTAACAGGAGCTTTGCCTGCTGCCAAAATGGGGTATTTTATGGGAGTATTTAATTTTTTTATTGTCATCCCTCAGATTTTTGCTGCCTCCATCCTTGGATTTCTCGTCAGTAAGTTTTTCAATGGAGATGCTATATACGCCCTTCTCATAGGTGGTTTAGGTTTAATAATAGCAGCCTTTTTTACCTTGAGAGTACAGGATAATGATTATAAATCCGCTTAAAAGAAGAAGCAATGAAATTAACCCATATAGTTACGGTGTTTTTTGTTTTTTTATCACTTATGATAGGTAATGGATGTCAAGCTCCTCAGGTTATAAATGAGAAGGATCCAACGGTTGATTTTCCATCTACGGTGTATTTCTTATTGACAGACCGTTTTAATAATGGTGATTCTACCAATGATTTAACTCTGGGAAGAAATAAATCAACTGCTGATTTTAGGGGATTTATGGGTGGAGATTTAAAAGGTATTCAACAAAAAATTGAATCTGATTATTTTTCTAGTTTAGGGGTAGATGCGATTTGGATGACACCACTCGTTCAGCAGATTTCGGATTTAACAGATGAAGGCACAGGCCCAACTTATGGATACCATGGCTATTGGGCGAGAGATTGGACGTCCATTGATCCCAATTTTGGAACTCGCTCTGATTTAGAAGCAATGGTAAAAGCAGCTAGGGAGAAGGACATCAAACTAATTTTTGATATTGTTATCAATCATACTGGACCAGTAACCGATCTGGATTCTCAATGGCCTGACGACTGGGTTAGAGTGGAACCCACTTGCACCCATCAGGATTATAATTCTTCCGTCTTATGTACTTTGGTGGATAACCTTCCTGATGTTTTAACCGAAAGTGATGAAGAAGTTACCCTGCCCGAATTTTTGCTAAACAAATGGGAGCAAGAGGGAAGACTAGAAGAAGAACTTGCAGAATTAGATGCTTTTTTCGAAAGAACAGGTTATCCTCGAGCACCTAAATACTATATTATAAAATGGACGGTAGATTGGATTTTGGATTACGGCATTGATGGTTTTAGAATTGATACTGCCAAACATACAGAACCAGAATTGTGGGCAATATTAAGAAAAGAAGCAGACTTTGCTTTTGAAGAATGGAAAAAGAAACATCCTGAAGTTCCTAAAAGCGATCGTTTTTTTATGATGGGCGAAGTTTATGGATACGGACTTCCTAATTTGAATCTTTATGATATCGGGGATCGTAAAATTGATTTTTTTGCCAACGGCATTGATGCTCTTATTAATTTTGATTTTAGGCATGCCGCAGAAAGAAATCTATTGAGTACTTTCGACGATTATAGCGACTACCTTAATTCAGAAAAACTAGAGCAAAAAACGGTCGTTCACTATCTGACTTCTCATGATGATGGAAACCCTTTTGATAGAAATAGAGAAAAACCTATTGAAACGGCAAATGCGCTTTTATTAGCTCCAGGAATGGTTCAGATATATTATGGAGATGAAACGGCAAGACCTATCAATGTCCAAGCGAATGGAGATGCCTCACTAAGATCTTTTATGAATTGGGAAGAGGTAACTGATGATTTTGAAATATTAAATCATTGGAGAAAATTAGGGCAATTTCGAGCAAAACACCCATCAATTCCTTGGGGTATACACCATACTTTTAATGAACAGTCACCAACTATTTTTACTCGTCAAATGCCTGATAATAATGATGCGGTAATGGTTATTATGGGAGATACGCCAAAGGATTTTGTTGTCAATGTAGACGCTGTGTTCTCTGGCGCAAAAAAGGTGAAGGATTTTTATTCAGGAATGGAGTGGCCGGTTGAAAATGGAATGTTAACCTTGACAAATGCCACAGGAGGGTTAATTTTATTGGAGCGAGCTGAGTAAGGATATCATCTCAATCCTCTTTTCCTAAGGTTTTTTTGGTAAATCCTTACATTTTTACCGTGTTCTCTAAGATCGGTTGCGAAAGAATGCTTTCCCGACCCATCCCCTAGCGCACAGAAATACAAATATTCGTGGTCTTCTGCATCTAGGACGGCATCAATACTAGCAATAGAAGCCATACAGATCGGACCTGGGGGTAATCCAGCATATAGATAAGTATTATAAGGGTTATCAAATTTTGTGTGGTAATAGGTAACCCTGCCGGTTTCAAAATCCCTTCTTGCAAAAACTGCAGTAGGATCAGCTTGAAGGGGAATCCCCTGTTCAATTCTATTGAGATAAACTCCAGCCATCCTTTTCTTTTCTTCGAAAATAAGGGTCTCTTTTTCTACAATGGAAGCCATAGTGTAAACTTCCTCGGGACTTAATCCTTTAAGTTCGGCTTTTTCTAGCCTATTAGATAGATTCCAAAAGTTGTCGTGTTCCTTTTTCATTCTTTGGATGAAACCCTCCGGTGTAGTATTCCAATACATTTCATAAGTATTGGGGATAAACAAACTCATAAGGGTATTAGAATCTAAACCAAGTGATGCTAAAGTAGAATCAGCAAATAGAACGCGAGTCAAGTCTATGGAATCAAAATAAAATTTAGAAGCAACTTGACCTGCTAATTCTTCTGCCAATCTAGCTTGATTAATGGTAATTCTTATGGGTAAGTTGGCTCCCATCCTTAGGTTTCTAATTAATTCAACGGTATTCCAACCTCCTTGTATAGCAAAGCGACCCGATTTGATATATCTATCATATTGCATTTGCTTTCCTAAAAATCGAAAAAGTAATGGATTGACCACCACACCACTATCTATTAACCGTTGGGTCACTTGTTCAAAGTCGGTGCCTGGAGCAATTGAAATGACTAATGGATTAAGATTTTGGGGGACGTTAAATTGGCGAAAAAAGAAAATTGATGCTATGATAATTGCTAATGAAAGCAACACTCCATAACCTACTATTTTTTTTAATGTATGGGATAAAGCCATTTGTATTCGATTTTAAATCATCTGACGTTTTGACAGTATTTCAAAAATGAATCCATATTTCTGTCAGTTTACCAAGTGAAGTAAACAACCATTCGGTAATAATGACATAAAAATATAGTTTTTTTCTAATTGGCATATTCATTGATTGCTAATTACCAAATTGAATTTTAATCATAAAAAGCAAAATAAAATGAGTAAGATTATTGGGATTGATTTAGGTACCACCAATTCGTGTGTTGCTGTAATGGAGGGGAACGAGCCAGTTGTGATTCCGAATGAAGAAGGGAGAAGAACTACCCCCTCTGTGGTAGCTTTCATGGATAATGGTGAGCGTAAAATAGGAGATCCAGCTAAACGTCAGGCAATTACTAACCCCACACGTACTATTTCTTCCATTAAAAGATTTATGGGAGCTAGATACACAGAGACTATGGGGGAGGCGGAAATGATTTCCTACAAAGCTGTAAAAGGTGATAACGATACCGTTAGGGTTGAAATAGACGGAAGACAATATACTGCCCAAGAAATTTCAGCAATGATTCTTCAGAAAATGAAAAAAGTAGCTGAAGATTTCATAGGTCAAACTGTTTCGGAAGCTGTAGTGACGGTTCCTGCGTATTTCAATGACTCTCAGCGTCAAGCAACTAAAGAAGCTGGTGAGATCGCTGGATTAAATATCAAAAGAATCATCAACGAACCCACAGCAGCTGCGCTTGCTTATGGTTTAGACAAGAGGAGTAAAGACATGACCATTGCGGTATATGATTTAGGTGGAGGTACATTCGATATTTCCATTTTGGAACTTGGTGATGG
>CALAZP010000297.1 GCA_937926355.1 uncultured Saprospirales bacterium | reverse complement strand
TCCTTCATATCTTTAATTTATGTTACCAACACTCAATGGATGGATAATATATATCGGAATCAATAAACTGGAATTGGTTTGCATGTTCTCTAATCCTATGTTCCATGTTTCTTATTTTTTTATAGTGATCAGAAACGCTTACAAACTCTCGAGAAATCATCGGCCAAATGGAATAATTGTTTATTGGAACTTTTTCTGAGGTCAAAAAATGATCGACGTCTAACAGGTTCAAATCTTTCCTTAGGTGTTTATAGGAATTTACTTTTCGATAACAGCTTACGTTATAGATGACGAAGTTAGCAGTGCTTGCATGCATCTTGGGCTTTGCTAAGTTGTCAGTCAATATTTCTATAGATGAGAAAAAATAGTGATTTCCAATTAGCACATCCCAGTTTGGCGGCAATTCTTTAAAGGAAGAATTTAATTTTTCAAACCAACCAAAAGCTAATTCACAATCATCCTCCATGACAATAATAGGTTCTCCCATCTCCTCAGCAATTTTCATGCAATTGACGTGAGCTTTAAAAATTCCGTCGGGAGCAAATTTTTCAACCACCCCTGGGACTTTTTCTACATCGAATCTCTCAAAAAGATTTTCGTTTTTAGTTCTAAAAGCTAACCACCGATCTTCTCTTTCTGGGAGGTTTATGACAAGGACCTTTTTTGGAAGATTGTATGTGGCTAGATTAAGTTTTATCTCTTCCCGAAGATCTATGATTTTGGATAGATCCTCCTCTTTATTCTTTAGTGAAATCTCTGAGAAATATCCAGGCCCTATGTTTGGTGATAATGGATTAACCATCTACATAAAGTTTAGTAGTCCCAATCAGGATCTCCCCATTCATCATAGGATTCGTCCAGATAAAAATCAGTTTCCTCGTGTGTTAGTTCCCACTTAAATCCGTCCTTAACCCAGACTTTCTCTGAAAGTGGGATTTCTATTTTTATTTCTAATCTAGATCCATCAATTATTCCGCCAACTACTCTTTCAAGAGATTCAAGAATCTCCACAAGATCGTCATCGGGTATTTTTTTGCTAGATTCTGATTCACAGTAGATTTCCACTCTACTACTTTCATTAAGATCTAGACAATCTAGAAAGAGAGACCTTATTTCCGGGTCTACAATTAATTTTTCAATATTAGATCTAACGATACCCAAAGATTCCCTTTGGAATTTGCTCTTACTTACTAGATCTATGTGATAAAGACAAACATCCATATATGATTTTAAACTTTGCTTTTATTTGACTATATAACAAGTTTAAAAAATAGATTTCTTACCTATAAATCTCGAGCAAAAAGTTTTCCTATGGTGAGGTGTTAATCCGAATTTTTCAATTGCCTCTATATGAGCTTTAGAACCATATCCAGCATTGCTCTCCCAAAGATATTCTGGGTATTGCTCACCGAGTTTTTTCATCAAGTTGTCCCTGGTAACTTTTGCTATAATGGACGCAGCTGCTATGGATTGAACTTTGTTGTCCCCTTTCACTATGCATTCATAGGGAATGCCTTTGTGTCCTGGGAATTTATCACCATCTACCAGAAGCTTCGTGGGAGTGGCCTCTAATTCATCTATAGCCTTTTTCATAGAAACAAAAGTTGCTTGGAGAATGTTGATTCTATCGATCTCTTCTGGTTCAACAATGCCAATTCCACAACTTATTGCATTATCGAGTATAATCTCATATGCATGTTCTCTCTTCTTGGGACTAAGCTTTTTGCTATCTTTAATAAGCTCGTGCCTGAAACCCTCTGGCAGGATAACTGCAGCAGAAATTACGGGTCCGGAGAGACATCCCCTTCCTACCTCGTCAATCCCTGCTTCCATCTTTGGTCATTTCTTTTTGACTTCTTCCATTGCTTGGTCGTAGATGAATTCTCTGTCCATCCACTTTCCTGTCATTTGTAAATCTCTCTGCTTTTGATTTACTTTAGCCATTACTTGGTCTTTAATACCAAGCTCCTAGGATTCCATTAGTAGATCTTCGATTCGGCTCATTTTTTAAACGTTTGCCATCAGGGTGGCTTTAATTCCATTTTCTGGGTGAACTACATAAGCATGTAATGCTCGAGTAGATCCTTCGTATCCGTGGTTGTGATGCCATCTGTCAGATCCTGAAAGGCTTGGCATTTGGAACACCTTCACCCCTTTGTAGTCCTTCACCATCTCGTGGTGCAGGTGACCGGTGAAGAATGCTCTGTGTTTTGTCTTAGCCCAAAGATCTGCAGCTTCGTTTGCCATCATGTAAGGAAGATCCTGAAGCTTCATACCGTCTCCATGTGTGAATCCCATCAGGGTGTTGCCGTAGCTGAAGTATTGCCTGAATTTATGACATCTAATAACATTTACGTCGTCACAGTCTCTGTAGTAAGCCCCTAGGTACTGTAGCAAGACGTGGGAAAGCTTAAAGTCATGGTTACCTGCAGTAAGAATAATCTCAACATCAGCAACCTGTCTAAGCATATCCAAGAATTCAACCATCAATTGTTGACCCTCGACCATAATTTGGATAAA
>CALAZP010000296.1 GCA_937926355.1 uncultured Saprospirales bacterium | reverse complement strand
GAAACAGTCAAATTCGAAATGACGATGTTAAAAGTGGAGGAGGTGATAATATGATGATGAATTAAATAAAAAAAGCCCGGCAAATTGTCGGGCTTTTCTAATATATATGAAGAAACTATTGACTTTTAGCGCAAACTCAATTCTTTGTAAAACACCTTATCAGGAGTTGTCACTTTAATGGTGTATTCTCCCCTGTCCATTGAACCTATTTGATATCTTTTATTTACCGCTACAACTCCTCCTATTTTATCTTCGAAAACTTCTTTGCCATTACGATCAAGAATGGCTATGTCTAAATTAGCGATCCTGGTGCTGTTAAATTTTACATCAAAAAACCCATTTCCTAGGTCAATTGCCGGAATGGCAAAAAATCGCTGGCTTATATCGTTCATAACTACATCATTTCCGAAGAGATTAATTTCTTTATTGACCTCTCTAAACTTAGTTTCCATTTTTAGCGTATAACGGCCATCTTGGAGGGCACTTAGGTCGTACACTTTACCCAAGTTTACCAATTTAAGAACTCGATCTTCAAAGACCACTTTATTGTTTTGGTCTAAAAAGGTAACTTCTAAAGGCAAATGTCCTTTTGAAACCCAAACCGTTACTTTGGGTCTGCCATCTTGAATAAGTACTTCGGCTTTCTGTCCATAGGTCATATTGGAGAATCCAACCAAGAGGAAAGCGATTACTGAGGTGGTTAAAAAATTTTTCATGGTTTTTATTTATTTGTTTGGGTTAATTGAACTTCGATTTGTTCAATACAAAATTACCTCAGATATTTCCTCGTTTCTACATGCAACTTGACTACTTTTGATGCTCTATTAACCAAAAAGTATTATTTTTTAGATTATTTAATATTTAAGCCAATGATTAGGCCGTTTTTTTTAATCAACTTATGGCTTGTAGTACATACGGTAGGAAGTGCTCAGGCTACCATCAATTGGGACGAGTGGAATGTGCCACATATTTATGCTGAAAATGAGAAGGATTTATTTCGAGCCTTTGGCTATGCGCAAATGCATAGTCATGGGGATTTGATTTTGAGGCTATATGGAGTATCCCGAGGAAGAGCTGCAGAATATTGGGGGGAATCTTATATCGAATCCGATATATTACTGCAAACTTTAGGTTTTCCGGACCGCTCTTTTGAGATGTTACAACAGCAGCCTCAAAATTTTAAAGATAATTTAGAAGCTTTTGCCGAAGGCGTTAATCAATACGTATCAGAAAACCCTGAAATCATTGCGGATAGTCTCCAAAAATTATTACCGGTAATGCCGGAAGATTTACTGGCGCATTACTTGTATGGAATGTATGCCTTATTTATTGGGGGTTCAGAACTGGGGAAAATTCAAAGCTGGGCGCCTGGATCAAATGCCTATGCTATAGGTCCTAATAAGACAATAGGTGATGAAACCATTCTTTTGGCCAATCCTCATCTTCCTTGGAGAGATGAATTTTTATTTTACGAAGCCCACCTGAATCTTCTAGATCTCAATCTTTACGGAGCAACTTTAGTAGGCTTACCAGTTTTGGCCATCGCCTTCAATGAACATCTAGGATGGACACATACGGTTAATACTATAGACCTAGTAGATACTTATCAACTGACTTTAACGGAAGATAAGAAGGGCTATCATTGGAAAGGTGGGTCGAAGCTCTTTACCCGTAATATTCGCAGTATTCAGTATGAGACCCCAGCGGATGGGCGTAAATCAAAAAGTTTTGATGTGTTGAGCTCTGTACATGGCCCTATTATAGCATTTGGGGAAAAAGAAGCTTTGGCTATTAGGTTAGCAGGTATTCAAAAAAATCTAGGATTATATCAATGGTGGCAAATGGGAAAAGCGACCAATTTAGCTGATTTTGAAATGGCTATTGAAGAGATGGAAATGCCTTTTTTCAATATACTTTATGCAGATGGAGATGGCAATATTTTTTACCATTTTAATGGGCCTGTTCCAGTTAGAAATCAAGGCGACTTTGCATTCTGGGACCGAATGTTACCCGGCGATTCAGAAGAATATTTATGGCAGGAGACTCACAACTATGAGGACTTACCTAAAATTCTAAATCCTGCTGCAGGATGGATACAAAATGCTAACGACCCACCATGGACCAGTTCCATACCCATAGAATTGTTTCCCAAAGATTACCCTTCCTATTTAGCTCCCGTTGAAATGGGATTCAGACCACAGCGTTCAGCCAAAATGTTAATGGAATCCGGCAATTTCCTCACCCTTGACCGAGTTAGACAGCTCAAAATGTCCTCTGTTTCCGAACTAGCTAATCGATTGTTACCTGCCTTGGATGGGGTCATGGAAGCAACAACAATGGGAAGAGCGCAACAAGCCATGGATTACTTAAACAGTTGGAATCGAGATTTTGAACCCAATAGCCAAGGGGCTTTCTTATTTATCAATTGGTTAGATAAATACCAGCAAAAATGTAATGAAAGTGGTAGTCCTGTTTTTGCTCAAGAATGGTCTATCGAAGATCCTGTCAACACTCCCTCTGGTTTAGGGAGCCCTAACTTAGCCGCTAAAGCGCTGGATGAATCCGCCATGGATATGGTCTTCAAATATAGGAAACTGACCCTTTCCTATGGGGAAAAATACTTTCTTCGGTTAGGGGATAAAAAACTACCTGCTAGTGGAGGACCCGGTAAATATGGTATTTTCAAGACTCAAAACTTCATAGCAGAGAATGAAAGCTACTTCAGTTTTCATGGAGATTCATATATATCCATTGCTGAATTTGGAGAAAAAGTCAAAGCTGTGGTTTTATTAACCTATGGCAACAGCACTCAAGAAAATACCTTGTCCAAAAAAGATCAATTGGATTTATACTTACAGGGAAAAATGAGGGAGGTCTATTTTTATAAGAGTGATGTAGAACCTCATATAGTCAATAGGATGGAAATCGGTGATTAAGCCTTTTCCCACCGCCTGAAAGGACGGCTGCGTTCAAAAACGTCCAAGAGTATACTTTGATAGACTTCAGAGAAGTCCATCGCTTTCCTTTCCCAGGTTTTTTTAGTTATCTCCACTACTTTATTTAACGGAATAGTGCTCCAGCCTTTTTTTGTACCCATGGAAAATGAAGGAACAAAATTAGGTGGCCACTCTGCACCAGTTAAATTGGCTGCAACACCAATTACGGTACCTGTATTGATACGGGTACCAATTGCCGTTTTGGTATAATCACCCATAACCATTCCACAAAACTGAAGGCCAGTAGGTCGGAATCTTTCCTCTTCATAAGACCATTGTTTGACGACAGAATAATCATTCTTCAAGTTAGAACAATTAGTTCCCGCTCCTAAATTACACCACGCGCCTACAATAGAATCTCCTAAATACCCATCATGGGATTTAGCGGAATAATCGAAAACCACCGAATTTTTTATTTCTCCTCCCATTTTACAATACTGCCCAAAAGACGAAGCTCCATAGATTTTTGCACCCATTTTTATTACCGAATGTGCTCCAATAGCTACCGGACCCTTAATAATGGCTCCGTCTAAAACTCTAGCATTAGATCCAATATAGATGGGGCCTTCTGATGCATTCAAAATGGCATGTTCAATAATTGCTCCTTCCTCTACAAATATATTGGATACCCCTACAACTTGAGCCATATTCCCAACTGGTGCAGACCTACTACCTTTGGTTATTAAATCAAAATCATCCAGTACAGCTTGGTGATTAAACGTAAAAATATCCTGTAAGGCATTAATTTTAAGGTGGCTTTCTAATTGAAAAGGAAGGCCTTCTATAGTTTTAATATCTCCTTCATGCAGAAGCAGATGCAGCTGCTCTTGATTCATACGAGTAGCGAGAATGTCTTCTCCCATCATCAGTGCTTGACCAAATTCCAGCATATGAATGGCATCTATTAACGCAGCAGAAGGCAGTACACTTCCGTTAATTATATAGTTGTCCATCCCCATTTCCAACGGATATAAAGTCGATAAATAAGGATCGGTAATGTAGGAGAAAATTCCATGAGGAATTCTTCTGGCCCATTTTTCCCGAAGGGTTAAAATTCCGATTCTCATTTCGCAAACTGGTCTAGTGTAGGTTAATGGCAACAACCTTTTGCGTAAATCATCATCGAATAATATGTAGTGCTTTTGATTCATTCGCCAAATAAAAAAGCCCCTATCACCACAAAGCGATAGGGACCCTTTGAAGGATATTTATCTTAATTACTGTTTAGCAGCAAATTTTGTTTTTGCAAATTTCTTATTAAACTTATCAATACGTCCAGCAGTATCGACAAATTTCATCTTACCAGTAAAAAACGGATGAGAAAAACTAGAAATTTCCATTTTAATCAATGGATATTCATTGCCATCTTCCCACTTAATGGTGTCTTTGGAGTTAGCACAAGACTTTCCTAAAAATGCTTCATCGTTAGAAATATCTTTGAAAACTACAGTTCTATAACTCGCTGGGTGTATATCTTTTTTCATTTGTAACGCTTTTCTTTATCAAACGGATTGCAAAAGTAATTCATTAATTGTTTCCCTCCAAAAAAAAATATAAAAAACGAGC
>CALAZP010000295.1 GCA_937926355.1 uncultured Saprospirales bacterium | reverse complement strand
ACCTATGAAACCAGCAGCTCCAGTGACGACTAACATCATATATATTATTTTACCCTTACGGGAAAAGTAAAAAATCTTTTATTCATGAAGCTTATTGTTCATAGGCCTCAAGAGGTAAACAAGTACAAATAAGATTTCTATCGCCAAATGCATTATCAATTCTGGCAGTTTCAGTCCAAAATTTATATCCTGCTCTCAGGTAAGGCAGCGGATAAGCTGCTTTTTCTCTACTATAGGGGTATTTCCAATCATCTGAAGAAATCTCTGCAAGCGTATGAGGTGCATTGACTAAAACATTTTGATCAGCAGGATATTGACCTGAAGCAATTTCATCAATTTCTTTCTTTATAGCCAACATCGCCTCGCAAAATCTATCTAATTCATCTTTGCTTTCACTTTCTGTTGGTTCAATCATAATGGTCCCTGCAACTGGAAAAGAAAGGGTGGGAGCATGGAATCCATAATCGATCAGTCTTTTGGCAACATCTTCGGCTGAGGCGATGGCTTTGAAGGGTCTGAGATCCACAATTAATTCATGCGCAGATCTTCCATTTTTTCCACTGTAAAGGATGGCAAACTCTTTTTCTAATTTAGACTTGATATAATTGGCATTAAGAATGGCATACTGAGTAGCTTCTTTTAGTCCAGTTTTTCCTAACAATCGGATATATCCATAGGAAATCAATAAAATACTTGCACTTCCATACGGGGCTGCGGCAACGGCTCCTTGGTCGGTGGTGTTATCTAAAGGATTACCTGGAAGATATGGGGCAAGTTTTTCGTTAACACAGATAGGACCCATTCCTGGTCCACCCCCTCCATGAGGAATAGCAAAAGTTTTGTGCAGGTTCAAATGGCATACATCTGCTTCAATAGCTCCTGGACTGGTCAATCCAACTTGTGCATTCATATTGGCACCATCCATATAAACAAGACCGCCATTTTGATGAATGATCTGACAAATCTCTTTAATAGATTCTTCAAAAACTCCATGAGTGGAAGGGTAGGTAATCATTAAAGCGGCCAAATGCTCACTGTGAAGTTCGGCTTTTTGCTTCAAATCTTCCAAATCGATATCCCCCATTTCGTTACATTGTACAACTACAACCTGAGATCCTGCCATTACTGCACTAGCCGGGTTGGTTCCATGTGCTGATGAAGGGATTAAGGTAATATTCCTATGGTGATCTCCATTTGCTTGATGATATCTCATGATGGTCAGCAAACCAGCATATTCTCCCTGTGCTCCAGAATTAGGTTGAAGGGAACAAGCGTAAAAACCGGTAATTTCGCTCAACCACTTTTCAAGATCTTTAAAAATCTCAGCATAACCTAAGGCCTGATCTGTTGGACAAAATGGATGGAGATTGGAAAATTCTGGCCAACTCACAGGGATGAGTTCAGTCGCGGCATTGAGTTTCATAGTACAAGACCCCAATGGAATCATAGAATGAGTTAAAGATAAATCTTTGTGCTCCAATCTTTTGATATACCTCATCATTTTGGTCTCCGTGTGAAATTGTTGAAAGACCTCATGTTGAAGGAAATTCGAAGTTCTAAGGAGTGCTTCTGGAAGATGGGTATGTTTTTCAAAATCTAGTGCGCCCACCTTTTTATTGTAGAAGGCTTCCAAAACCTCTAATAGTTTGGCTATATCTTGTTCATTGGTCGTTTCATCTATAGAAATTAGCACACAATTATCTTGGTAGTTTAGATTGATTAAAGCACCCTCAGCTAGTTTTCTAAGTTTATCTTGCTCCTCATTTGGAATAGGAATTCCAATGGTATCAAAGAAGTGGGGGCTGTATAATTTAATACCTAACTGACGGATACCATGGAAAACTTTAACTGATTTTTCATGGATTTCTAATGCAATATTTTTAAGACCTTCCGGTCCATGCCATGCTGCATACATACCTGCCATAATAGCCAATAAGGCCTGCGCAGTGCAAATGTTTGAGGTAGCTTTCTCTCTTCTAATGTGTTGTTCTCTTGTCTGAAGCGCCATTCTCAAAGCTCGGTTACCATTTTTATCTACACTTACTCCAATGATTCTGCCGGGGATTTGTCTTTTAAAATCCTCTTTAGTAGCAAAAAATGCAGCATGAGGCCCCCCGTATCCCATTGGGACTCCTAGTCTTTGTGTATTTCCCACAACTGCATCAGCACCCCATTCCCCAGGAGGAGTTAATAAAGTCAAAGCTAGTAGGTCTGCTGCAACGATGACGTATATGCCTCTTTCAGCACATGCTTGGGTAAGGGCTCGATAATCTTCTATTGCTCCGAAACTATTTGGATATTGGATGAAAATAGCAAAGGTTTTGTCATCTAAAATTTCGGAATTAATAGCTTCCTGTATTACATGAATTCCAAGTGGCTGTGCTCTAGTATGCAGGACGGATAAGGTCTGTGGAAATATTTTATCATCCACCAAAATCTTGTTGAAAGAATGCCCTTTGGATTTTTTATTTTTAATGGAATAGAATAAACTCATAGATTCAGCAACTGCAGTTGCTTCGTCTAGAAGAGAAGCATTTGCTATAGGAAGACCTGTAAGGTCGCTCACCATAGTTTGAAAATTGAGCAATGCTTCTAATCTTCCTTGTGCAATTTCCGCCTGATAAGGAGTGTATTGGGTGTACCAACCAGGGTTTTGAAAAATATTTCTTAGAATAACGGATGGGGTTATGGTTCCGTAATAGCCTTGTCCAATGAAATTAGTGAAAAGGGAATTTTTATTGGCAATCTCTTTTAGTGATCGCAAGTAATCAAATTCAGATACTGCATCCGGTATTTCCTCAAAGGCAGTACTCCGAATGTCTTTGGGTATGGTTTGGTTAATCAGTTGTTCAATGCTTTCTGCTTGAATTTCTTGAAGCATTTGGCCCAGCTCCTCTTTTTGAATACCTATGTGACGGGATGTAAAATTATACATGGGTTAATAGTGATTTTAGTGTTTAGGTATAAATTTCAGATCTCAAACTGCAAAATTAATTGTTTTTTGACCTTCAACAACCATTACTTTATCTTGTTCCGAGGTGGTTTAAATAAAGTACAAAATCGTTCCATAGTAAATTTGCTTTTTTGGTATAAAGCAATTAAATTTGCGTTCCAATATCGCGGAGTGGAGCAGTTGGTAGCTCGTCGGGCTCATAACCCGAAGGTCGCAGGTTCAAGTCCTGCCTCCGCTACTAAAACAAGAAAGCGGCCATACTATTTTTTAGTGTTGCCGTTTTTTTATTTTTACAGCATGTGTAGAATTGCTATTTACGTATTATTTGTATTTTATATAGTCTCCTGTACTTCATCTACCAGCACCTCATCGGTTAAGGCGGTAGGTAAAATGAGTGATGTAATGTGGAAAGGAGACCTAAAAGGAAAGATAGCTACTGATTCATTAAATAGTAAAACAACATACGGATTAGGACCTATTGAGTTTTTAAAGGGAGAAATAGTATTGTTGGAGGGAGAATCATATGTTTCAAAAGTAATAGATAGTATTTCCCATGAGGTTAATAAAGTCCCCTCAGTAAGTGCGCCCTTTTTTGTGTACAGTTCCAATAGTGACTTAAAAATGGTTGAATTCAACCTTGGACATTATACACTAAAGGAACTTGAGGAATATGTAAATTTATTATATAAAAATTATGACCAGCCATTGTTAATCCGGATCGATGGTATATTTGATCAAATAAAACTCCACAGTGTAAATCTCCCAGAAGGTAAGAAAGTGTCATCGCCAAATGAAGCGCACGAGGGATTGATTCCATACGATTTTAAAAATATTAGTGGATCTTTAATCGGTTTCTTTTCTCGAAATCACAAGGCTATATTTACTCACCACGACAGTTTCTTTCACGCGCACTTTATTTCCGACGATCGCGAAGTTTTAGGACATATCGATGAAACCAATTTTAATTCTTCAAAAGTAACCTTGAAAGTTTCACAGTAATTCTATATCCTTTGTCAGAGAATCAAAGTTCAATCCTCTAAATATTTTAAAATTAGCGTCAATAAATAATGAGCATTAATTAATTCTCATGGTATTAGACTAATACGCGAAATTTTAAATGAGTTATCAACTAAAATTTATCTTTGAGTATGGCTAAATCTTGGGAAGAAAAATTCATTTCAAAAAAGAATTTTGAAATAAAATCGATTCAAAAGGATTTTTGGGGTCATAGGGCTGGTTCAAAAATGTTAATACCTACTCCTTTAATGATCCAAGAATATATCAATCATATTCCGTTAGGTTCTATTATAGATATTCGAACAATGAGGAATGACTTGGCAATTGAATATGGAGCTGATTTTACTTGCCCAATGACTACTGGGATCTTTTTGAGAATTGTTGCTGAATATAATTACGAACAGGTGAACCTGAAGAAAACTGAAATGAGCCCGTTTTGGAGGGTTATTGATCCAAATAGTAAGTTATCAGATAGACTCACTTTTGATAAAAACTTTATTATCAATAAAAGAAATGAGGAAGCACATCCGAAATAATTCAACTTTTTTGAATTAAGTAGAACACTTGTTTCATCTATTTTAATAGAAAAAGTTTT
>CALAZP010000294.1 GCA_937926355.1 uncultured Saprospirales bacterium | reverse complement strand
GATGGAAATTGGGATTTTAGAATTCTACAGGCCCCTTACAAGAGCTATATTACCCTTAAATCTCCTAGTGCTGGTCAAGCTTATGAACAGTTTTCCCAAGCTGATATGGTAGCCATTCACCCCGGAGGTTGGGAGGAATATTTCCAAATCCGTCGGGGAAGGTTATTATTATTGGGAACCTTTGGGGTAGACCCCCTAGACATGGGTATTGCTTTTCCTATGGTTTACGACTCTGCTTTGCCTATACTTCAAACCGGTATGAAAAGCGGAGACCAATATCAACTGTCCACCACCGCAGCGACCATTTTTCCTGCAGACCAACTCCCTAATACTACCCTCAGAAAATTGCCTGTTATACCCGACTCTTTAAGAATTGTACTGTCCATTGAACAAAAAGTAACGGTGCAAGAATCCGGAAATTTGAGGTTAATAAATAACACCTATGAAGCCTTGAAAGTGATGAGAGAGACCAAGAAGGACTTCAAACTAGAAGTAAAGACAGGCAGGTTATCTTGGCAAGATATAAGCGCGTTATATTCCAACCAGGAAAAACTACATCCACCATCTATTCAAAGTCATCATTTTTATACTAATGACCAACACGGTTCATTAGTAGATATATATCTGGATCCTCAACAGTCTAATACTATTGATTACATCCAATTTGATGCGCTAGAACAAAATATTCCTGCTAAAACTTTTGAAAATGAAACGGCATCAGTACTGGTATATCCTAATCCCGCAATTGTAGATGCCATCTTTGAATTTGACAATTTCCCAACCGCTAATTATATCTTGGCTATTTACAATCTTATTGGTGTAGAAGTTTGGAGCCAACCGCTACTTTTAACCGGAGACAAAACCGTTAAATTCAACGTATCCAGACTAAATAAAGGAACCTATTGGTATAATGTCAAAGATGAAAATGGAAAAATCATTTATACCAATAGGTTATTTGTGGTTAAGCCTTAATTATTTTCGTTTAAGACATAATCCATACCGCAAACTGGACATTTGCCGGGTTCTTCGCTACCGCTACCCTCACAATGCATAGGGCAAATGTATTTGGAAGTGTACTCCTTTCCCTGCTCTGCTTGTTCTGTAGCTTCTTCAGCATTCTGCTCTGCCGAAGAGCTGCTTTCACCACATGAAGCGATCGAGATCACTAAAAACAACATCAGCATTTTGAAAATTTCCTTTTTCATAAGACTCTATTTATGGTTTAATATTTAATTTTTCCAATCCCTCTAACCAATGCCTAGTAATTTCTTCATCCTCTTGCAAGTCAATCAAAAATCCATTAACAACTGCCCAATCTAGTTGGTTGCCTTTAGATAGTATAAAAGAAGGATTCTTACCTACAAATAAAGGATTTCCCTCCCCCTCAACAGCACTTACCAGATCTAATGGAAAACCAGCAATTCTCCCTTGTTGAATATTAAACTTAACTAAAACTTTAGTGATGCCTGACTTTAATAGGGCCACTGGGTTCAGTTTTAATAAATCAGCTGGCTTTGTAATGGTATTTTCGTAATAATCCCCATTAAATAATTCATATCCATCCGACTCTAGGGTCTCGTAAGCAAAAAATATAGATAGATCTCCCAAGTCGTGGAGGGTACCCTTGAAGGTAAAGTCTGGAAAATCCGTCTCTACCTCTCCTCTCCTAAATCCCAAATCAAGAAGAAATTCCTGATCGTTATATCGGTACTTCACCTCCTTGATCAGTAAATCCAAAAATGAATTGGACTCGTTAAACGGGATATCTTCATAAGCACTTACAGGGACTTCTTGATAGCCACCAAAGGCAATATCATTAAAAGCAGATAACAACAACACATAATTCAATCTTCTGAGGTATTGCTTTTCAAGATCTTCTCCCAAAGCGCCAGTTTCTACCAAAATCGTACGGGTTCCCCATTTTTGAATATTATCGCCAAATGCTCTAGGTTCAAAATCATCATTATAGCGTCCTACCTTTCCCGGAATATAATCTTGCAAAACCTCATTCAGTTTGACGATTAACTGCATAGCCTCTCCACGCTTCTCATTTATATCCTTTTCATAATTATAAGC
>CALAZP010000293.1 GCA_937926355.1 uncultured Saprospirales bacterium | reverse complement strand
CAATATTCTGTTAACGATGGATCAGGCGGATGGAATGCAGGACAAGGAGAAGTATTGAACTTTCCCTACAAGGGAGGTGGCTCTCCAGGTGGATGTTGTGGATTCTTTCAACCCTCTCACGACTATGTAAACTCTTTCAGAACAAGTAATGGACTTCCTTTATTGGATGGATCCTATAACGATCAGCCAGTGAAAACTGACCAAGGTTTGACTCCTGCTGATGCTTTCACTCCAGATGAAGGACCACTTGACCCAAGATTGGACTGGTCAGTAGGACGAAGAGGAATTCCTTATTTTGATTGGGGTCCCCATACAGGATCTGATTGGATTAGAGACCAGTCTTATGCTGGACCTTTCTCTCCTAAAAAGCAAGTTTACAAAAAATCTCAAGAAGGAAGTTTGACGGAGGTAGGAAACTGGACATCAGGTTGGACGGCTAATGGATATCGATTGATTAGATATGCAGATGTATTATTACTACTAGCAGAATGTAGTATAGAAGGTGGTGATTTATCTGGCGCAAGGACGTTAATCAATAGGGTAAGAGAAAGAGCTGCTAACCCTGAGACTTTCGTTAAGAACCCAGATGGCTCCAATGCTGCAAACTACCAAATTAGTTTATACGCAGACAGTGGATACCCATTCGATTCTAAAACCAATGCTCTAGCTGCTTTGGCAATGGAAAGAAAGCTTGAATTGGGTATGGAAGGACATAGATATTTCGACCTTCAAAGATGGGGTAATGTAGTCAGTGAATTGACTAGAGTACTCAATTATGAAAAGACATTGCTTCCTTCTTTATATGGGGGTGCATCTGTCGGATCTGAAGATGTCATTTATCCGATTCCACAAAATCAAATTGATTTGATGAATGGAAGGCTGACTCAGAATAGATAAAATCTAAAAGTTACTATATTGAATGCGAGTACATCACGATGTACTCGCATTTTTTTTATCAATGAACTAAAGGCTATGAATAAATCGTCAATACTTTTTTTGATTGGTATAACAGTAGGTTTATCCAGCTGTAATTATTCTGAAAAACCGGTATTTCAACTTTTGACAACTACGCAAACAGGAATTGATTTTATCAATGAAATTCCTGAAAATGACACCTTCAATATTTTGAGAAATGAATATATGTACAATGGAGGAGGAGTTGGTATTGGTGATTTAAATGGTGATGGCTTAGATGATTTGATCTTTGCAGGTAATAAGGTTTCCCCTAAAATCTACCTCAACAAAGGAGGACTTCAATTTGAAGACATTACCCAAGCGTTCCTAGGAGGGTTTAAAGGCCATTGGATCAGTGGGGTAAGCTTAGTGGATATCAATACAGATGGTTGGTTAGATATTTATTTTACCGTAACCATGAGTGACAATCCAGAAAAAAGACGCAATCAATTATGGGTCAATCAAGGCAAACCAAGTGGTTCATCTATTTCCTTTGTTGAACAAGCTAAAGAATATGGGATAGATCATGAGGGACATAGTATGCACGCTGCTTTTTTTGATTACGATTTAGATGGAGATCTGGATTTATATATTCTTAATAATACCGTATCGGATAAAGTTCCTACCAATTATCGACCCAAATTAAAAGATGGAAGCGCAGATAATCAAGATCAATTATTCCGAAATGAAGGTAATGGCCAATTTATAAATGCTTCCAAGGAAGCGGGAATAGTCATTGAAGGCTATGGACTTGGACTGGGAATTGCTGATTTTAATCGAGATCATTACCCAGATATCTATATATCTAATGACTATATTGCTAATGATTTGCTTTACATCAATCAAAAGGATGGTACTTTTAAGGATCAATCTGCTGATTTTCTAAGTTATCAATCCAAATTTTCCATGGGGAATGATATCGGCGATATCAACCAAGATGGCTGGCCAGATATCATCACTCTCGATATGCTACCGGAAAATTACTTTCGAAAAAAACAGACCATCAACGGTAATTCTTATACCTTTTATACCAATGATGAAAAATACAACTACCAGCATCAATATGTAAGGAATATGCTTCAATTAAATAACGGAGCAGTTCAAGGCCAGTTATTGCCTTTTAGCGAGGTAGGGCAGATGGCAGGAGTTCATCAATCTGAATGGAGTTGGTCTGCACTTATGGTGGATGTAGATAATGATTCAGATAGAGATTTGATTTTTTCCAACGGTTTTCCACGCGATCTCACAGATAAAGATTTTACCAACTACAAGGCCAATACCTATGGTTACCTGGCCGGAGACAAAGAAATGTTAGCGGTAATTCCCGTAGTCAAAGTGCCCAATTACCTCTACGAAAATCAAGGTAATTTAACCTTTATCAATAAGGCGCAAGAGTGGGGTATGGAACTTCCGGTCTTTTCTAGTGGAGCTGCTTTTGCAGATTTGGATAATGATGGAGACTTAGAATATGTTTCTAACAACATCAATGAACA
>CALAZP010000292.1 GCA_937926355.1 uncultured Saprospirales bacterium | reverse complement strand
AAATTAATCCTTGGAAAGATAAGGTCTGCCCATTACAGTTTCATAAATAGCTCGGCAGAAAAAATAAACAGGGTGGACAGATTTTGTCCACCCTGAAAACTTTAAGTATTAAGCTTCACAGCTTGTGCAACTCACTATATTAGAAACAAATTCCTTACTTACACTCTGACTTCTCTGATAGTATAGGGTTTTGACCCCTAACCTCCAAGCCTCAATAAGCAGTTGATTGACATCTCGAACAGCTAAGTTATGGGGAATATTGAGGTTTAAACTTTGAGCTTGATCAATATACTTTTGACGAATAGATGCCTGTTGTATAATTTCTAGCTGGCTGGTCTCTTTGAAAGTTTTGAAAATTGATTTTTCACTTTCCGATAATCCTTCCAAATGCTGTACACTCCCTTGATTCAACATAATGCTTCTCCATGTCTCCTCCGTATCCATATTCTTTTGAGCCAATAACTCTTTCAAGTACTTATTCTTTCGCATAAAATTACCTTTAGATAAGCCCGCCTTATAATAATTACTGCTGAAAGGCTCTATTCCAGGGGAGGTTTGGCCCAAAATAGCTGAGGAAGAAGTAGTTGGAGCAATCGCTAACAAGGTGGTGTTTCTTCTGCCGTAATCCTTTAATACATCTGGTTCTCCGTAGATATTAGCTAAAGTCTTGCTAGCGTCCAATGATTTCTTTTGCATCAATCTGAATATCTCATTGGTCAACTGCTTAGCCTCCATACTTTCGAATGGAATCATATTTTTTTGCAGATAAGAATGCCAACCCATGACTCCGAGACCTAAAGCTCTATGTCTTTTAGCAAATCTATTAGCTGATGCCAAATAATGATTGCCTTCTGTTTTGACAATAAACTCCTGCATTACGGCATCTAAAAAGAAAATGGCCATTTGCACCGCATCGGTATCTTTCCACTCATCGTACAATTCCAGATTCATGGAGGAAAGACAACACACAAAAGACTCCTCGCTATTAGAAGGCAATGCAATTTCGGAACACAAATTACTCGCGTGTATGGTCATCTTTTTATCGATGTACACTTCTGGTTTGAATCGATTCACATTATCGGTGAAAAAGATATAAGGGAGTCCCTTTTGTTGCCGACTTTCAAGCACTTTAGCCCATATCTCCCTCTTTTCCATATCCCCATCTATCATTTCCTGCATCCAATAATCTGGTACGCAGACTCCAAAAAACAGGTTCTGTATGGGGTTTCCAATATTTTTGATGTCGAGGAATTCTTTTATGTCTGAGTGGTCAATATCCAAATAAGCAGCAAAAGCTCCCCTTCTCACGCCACCTTGAGATATAGTATCCATAGCGGTGTCGAACAGCTTCATAAAACTTACCGCTCCACTACTTTTACCATTATCTGTAACTGCGCTACCTCTTTCTCTAAGTTCACCAAAATAACCCGAGGTCCCTCCACCAATCTTAGTTTGCATAATCACTTCCCCAAGTTTGTGGGTGATCCCTTCTATATCATCTGGAACATGCACATTGAAACACGAAATAGGTAACCCTCTTTCCGTTCCCATATTAGCCCAAATAGGACTGCTCAGACTCATCCATCCTCGCTCAACGATTTCAATAAACCGCTCTGCCAATTCAGGTTTATATAATCTCTTCGCTGCAGCATTGGCCACTCGCTCAATTGCCGTTTTAACTGTTTCCCCCTTTAATAAGTAACCTCTATTTAAAATTTGTTGACTCTCCTCATTGAGCCACCAAAGCCTTTCCCGTGTTTGTTTCTTCGCTACCATAAAACCCTTTAATCATTAATTAATTTTAAAATAAATCCGCTGCTGTTATACTCTTGTCGTGCTTGGTATAATCAACCGGTCTTTTGGCAAAGAAGTCGTCCAAACTATTCGCAAAAATTTCCTCCTCAAACCATGCCATTGGTTGGTAGTGATGGTCAGAAACATAATAAACTTTATTCAGCCCGATCTTTTCTAGACTTTCATCCAACCTAAACTTCATAAAGTTTAACAAATCGCTCTTGGAAATATCTTTTAATTCTCCCTTTTCAAAAATCCAATCTAAAATTTCGGATTCTACCTCAATGGAATTCATGACCACTTCTCTTATTTCAGCTTGAGTCTCTTCGTCAAAATACTCGGGGAATTCCTCCTTGATTTTGTTGATGATATAAATTCCAGCATTGGCATGAACTTGCTCATCCACTGAAGTCCACGCGATTATATTGCTGATGTTTTTCATCAATCCCTGAAAACGCGTATAAGATAAAATGATGGCGAATTGGCTGAAAAGAGAAACGTTTTCTATAAGTATGGAAAACAGAATGAGTGAGAAAACATACTTCCTTGGATCGTTTGATTTAGTGTTTCTTAGTGCGAAGGATAAATAATCTATTCGCTTTTTGATTACAGGAGTGTCTATCAGTTGTTCAAACTCATTCCGATATCCCAATACATCTAATAATCTTGAATAAGCTTCGGAGTGCCTGAATTCACATTCAGCAAAAGTACTCCCCAAACCATTGAATTCCGGTTTGGGTAAATGTGTGTACAAGTCACCCCAAAACGTCTTTACATTTACCTCAATTTGAGCAATTGCAAGTAAACTTCTTTTAACAATCAATTTTTCTGCTTCTGTCAGGTGTGAATGAAAATCCTGAACATCAGCTGTGAAATCAACTTCGGAATGCACCCAGAAAGACCTATTTATGGCTTCCGTGAAATTGAATATCTCGGGATATTCAAACGGTTTGTAGTTGATCCTCTTGTCGAAAATACTCATTGATGGCGTTTTTTTAGGTTAAAAAATGCGACAAAAAGTGATCAGTCCAAAAGATTGCACCCCAACACGTTGGATTTCAGTATCAGTAGCAAACCATCGAACTTTTCCTTTTTTTATAATAAAGTAAAAGTTAATTACCAATTAAATACCAACACCTTTTGCTGTTTTTTTATGTAAAAAAACCCAAGCGAAAGTGCTGTTATCAAATTTTGGTTTCTCTTAATGTGTTTGTATTACAAAAATATTTATTTGTTAGGATGTGGTCAAAAAAGTTATCCACACCCTGTGGAAAATATGCTTTCCACTACCTAGATTTAGGGTTTTCTTTCTGCAGCGGTATAATGTCAGTCCCTGCAAACAAAGGCTTACCCAGTAAGTGTTGTGCAAAATAATTTCCTTGTAGCCAGAAAAAATATTCTGTCATATTTCCAAAGCCATGTCTTTGGCCAGGAAGTAGAAAGAAGTCAAATCTTTTATTGGCTTTTATCAAAGCATTAGCTAATCTAATGGTATTAGCAGGATGCACGTTATTATCAATATCTCCGGTACAAATCAATAAGTTACCTTTTAAATTCTTTGCTAATTCTGAATTCTTCTCTATCGAATACTTAAAGGTAATATTACCATCCTCATCTGTTATTTCCTCCACCCCATGATGTTTTTCGCTCCACCACCGGTTATAAATATTATTTTCATGATTACCTGCTGAAGAAACGGCAACTTTGAAAAAGTCAGGGTAAACCAACATGGCTGCAGTGGACATGAATCCTCCTCCTGAATGTCCAAATATTCCGACCTTTTCAATATCAATAAAAGGGTGCCTCATAGCTAACTGTTCTATAGCTACTTTTTTATCTTCTAAACCATAATCCCGCAGATTCCCGTAACCGTAATTGTGATACCATTTACTTCTGCTAGGGTGTCCTCCACGATTCCCAATAGTCACCACAATAAAGCCTATCTGAGCCAGACGGTCTAAACGATCCATTCTGGCAGAAAAAGTTTTATTCACCGCTTCCGTTTGAGGTCCCGGGTACACATAAGCCAGTATTGGATAATGCTGAGTACTATCAAAGTCAAATGGCTTGTAAATAACCCCGTATAAATCTGTGATTCCATCACCTGCTTTTACCTGATAGGGCTCGGGAAACTGGTAACCGGCAGCAAATAAATTAGATAAATCCGCTTCTTCCAATTGCATAATTACTCTGCCTCTACTGTCCAATAAATTAGACTTAGGAACCGTGTTCACCCTGGAATAATTACCGACAAAGTACTTCCCGTCATCGTTGGCATTCACATCGAAACTATAGTTGCCTTTATTGAGTAATTGTAAGCCCGTTCCATCTAAATTAACCCGATACAAATGTTGATAGTAAGGATCTTCTCCTTCTTCTTTTCCATTGGCCTCAAAAAATAGTACTCGATTGGTTTCGTCCAAATGAACTATATTTTCACAATGCCAAGGCCCCTTAGTTATTTGCCTGATGAGGTTGCCTTCTTGATCGTATAAATAAAAATGAGCCCATCCATCGCGCTCAGACCAATGTACAATCTCTCCCGTCTTTAGTAAATATGGATTTCGCGTTTCAACATACGTGTTTAATCGTTCTTCTATCACCACTTCCTCCATTCCCGTTGCCACTTCAACCCGAACTAAATCAATCCTCTTCAAATCCCTGCTGGTCCTATAGAGGTAAACAAATTTTCCTGAAGGGTCCAACCAGGTTCTAAATCTCCTTCTATCATCTCTGGACGATGGCTTAGAAGGACTGGATAAAACGGATAGCGTCTGATCTTTAAACACCTCCAACTCCCAATCAACTTTTTCTTCTCCTCTGGCGGTAAACAAATGGATGTATTCTTTGGGAGCATTGGATTCTCCCGGCATGTGATACTTATAAGTCTCCAAAGTAGGCCTTGGATTCGCTACCGAGTTAATCACCCATAAATCATCCACGGTTCGATAATCTGTCCTTTCCAATGTAAAAGCATCCCCTTGAGGTGACCAAGTAACCCAAACCCTTTCGCGCTCCTTGGGCTTATCTGCATTGGTCTTTCCCCTTCCAGTACCATTGGCACTATAGGAAAAATATTCTTCTCCATCCTCAGTGAGTTGAATCTCTACTATGGTAGAATCCTTCTCGTCTGTCAAGGCCTTTTGGTAATGCTCCCAATCCATTTTATATAGATTATGCTCCATGGAAAAAAGCACATAACTCGTGTCGGGAGATACACTAGCCCAATCTAAATCGTCTTTAGGTCTTTTATAGATGGTATCTAAATGCACCTTCTTAGTGGCAATATCGTACAGAAATTGCCATTTTTTCGGTTTCATCTTCGGGGCTCCACCTTTCTTCCCTTCTTCCTGCTTGACTTCTTCCTCCTCTTCTTTTACGAGCTTGCTAGTGACTTCAAACCTCAATTGTTTTTCTCCTTCCATCCATTCTAGGCGTTCAATGGAAAGATGCTGCCCATCAAATGGATCCAAGGTCAAGCTGGAAATCTCAGCAGCTAATTGGTCATTATCAAATAGTAATTTTTTGGTCCCAGCGGCTGGGTTGACCACATAATGATGGGTACCAGAAGAAGTTTGATAACTGTACCAAAATCCCTGTCCGTTTTTAAACCAATGAGGAGTAACACTGGTGGAAAAAACCATCCGCTTTAGTTGATCAGGCGAAAACCGGCCAGCCAGTTGGGCATTGGGAATTACTTGACCTGATACGAAACCAGCCCCAAAAATCAAGCAGCAAATAAAGAAGGTTATTCGTTTCATAATGTCTTTCTATAAATCTTAAATCCCTAATAGTTTTTTATTTAACTCCGCATCACTCTCATTTCCTGCAAAATCATCAAAAGCCTTTTCGGTAACTTGGATAATATGTTGTGCGATAAATTCAGATCCCTCAGCAGCACCCTGTTCAGAACTCTTAATGCAGCATTCCCATTCTAACACGGCCCAACTGTCATAACCGTACTGGGATAATTTACTGAATATTGCACTAAAGTCCACTTGGCCATCCCCTAAAGACCTAAACCGACCTGCCCGATTCACCCAAGATTGATAACCACTGTATACCCCTTGTTTGCCATCCGGATTAAACTCGGCATCCTTCACGTGAAAAGCTTTGATTCTTTCATGGTAATAATCTATGAATTGCACATAATCTAAGCACTGTAGTACAAAATGGCTAGGGTCATAATTGATACATGCCCGGGGATGTTCATCAGTCACCTCCAAAAATCTTTCAAAGGTAGCTCCATCAAATAAATCCTCTCCAGGATGCAATTCATAACAACAATACACCCCTTGATCTTCATATACATCTAAAATAGGTTTCCATCTCTTACCCAACTCCTCAAATCCTTGTTCGACCAAACCCGAAGGTCTCTGTGGCCATGGATACAAATAGGGCCATACCAAAGCACCTGGAAAAGTAACATGTGCTGATAAACCTAAATTTTTGCTGGCTTTAGCAGCTAACTTAAGTTGATTGGTAGCCCATTCTTGCCTCGCCTTGGGATTGCCGTGTACCTCAGCAGGTGCAAAACCATCGAATTGCAAATCATATGCTGGATGTACCGCTACTAACTGCCCTTGTAAATGAGTTGAGAGTTCGGTTATTTCCAATCCAAAACTTCCAACTTTTCCTTTCAGCTCATCACAATAATCCTTACTAACAGCCGCCTTTTCCAAATCAATCAACCTGGCATCCCACGTTGGAATTTGAATACCTTTATATCCCAAATCAGCCATATATTTACAAATCCCCTCTAAACTATTGAAAGGGGCACTATCGCCCATAAATTGAGCTAAAAAAATTGCTGGTCCTTTGATCGTCTTCATCTCTTGATATTTTGATTATAAATTCTTCCAATTTAATTTCAATAATTGCTTGGTTTTATTTGAAACCAATAACAAATCTCCCCCCTTTATTTTCCAACTTTTACCCGGTAAGATCATTCCAGCATTCCCATAAGAGCTCAAAGATTCCGGTAGGGAGAGATATCTTAAATTTCCATTGGGGGTTATTTGCCACATCACACTTTTTCCCAAACGACCTTCAAAAACCCTTAGTTTCTTGACCGATCGGGTCGCAAGTTCGTTAGCAGGATGGTCGTTGTAAACAAAATATATCCCTTCCTCATCTTCAAATGACATGAAGGAAAACAAATCTTGTTTTTCAGGCAGCCCCAATTGCCGCTTAGCTATTCGGTGGGCCCAATCCAATTGGTACTCCGGATTCACCTTAACCACCAGTAAATCATTATATTGAAAAGGTGAAAATTCGTAGGTTGGCATCTTGTATTGCTCCCCGTAAAGAATTAATGATCCATCCTTTTGAATTTTTATCGCTCCAGGAACATAAGATTCAAATCCATACTTCTGCGGTGAAAAAGAACTTTCCTTTTCTCCTAAATTATACACCCCATTATACGTTTCCTTACTTATTTGAATTAAATACCGCTCCAATTGATCGGTTTTCATATCATAACGGGTCAAAAATATACCTTCTTGTAAACGCCTCTTCTTGGTTTTATAAAAGGCCATCCCATATATCACCTCCTCCTGATTGGTCTGATGAATGATATCAACAAAAACCTTATCAGGTGCATCTAAAGGAATGGGGCGGACCTCTGTGGAATTTGGGTCCAGGGCCAATATATAATGTCGAATATCCTCTTCCTGAATAATCATATCCGGACTGACCCTACCCTCGTAATTTTCACACAACAAATAGGTTTTACCAGAATTACTGACCTGACCGCTTTGCAAAAATAAAGTCTCGTTATTAAAAGGTAGATTATAGCTACGCTCCCATAATTTCCCCTCCTTACTATCATAAACGACTACCGATAACCGAGCAGGATCCTGAGGCAATGGATAGCTCCAGGCAAAACACATTAGTTTGCTACTATCCGGAGAAAGACTATATCCAAAAGGGATTCTATATAATCCCGGAGTATAAGCCTCATCAATGAGTTCAGCATCTTTCTTTTCTAAGGTTGGCAAACTAAACTGTTCGAGCATAAGGTGGTTTCGCTTAGGTCCTGGATAATAGAGAGATGTCAATAAATTTAATTGCCCTTGCCAATAAAAGACTCCCTCTACCTGAACATCCAAACCTTGACGCCTTAAAGAAAAAGCAGTCTCTCCTACGGTACTGAGGTCTTTATCCAATAACAACAATCGCATAGATCTTGGCTTCTCGGGTCGATCTAAAAAAATATGGACCATCAAGCCATTGGGTATAGAAAGAATATCCGTTAATTCCCAAGCAGTACTAAAATCCCTAGCCTCCTTAGAACTTAAATTTTGCGCATCAGTCACAGAAGACCAAAGCATAGCAAAAACCAACCAACCCAAAATAAACCTCATATCGCGCTTTTTAAAAGGTGCCCCCTTTTTCCAATAATACCCAATGATTCGGGTCAATTACAGGCTGAACTCCTTCTTCAAATGTAAGCTTCAAACCTCCTTTAGGAATGATATGCTTGGTAATATTCCCCGGCTCCATCTCTATCTCAATTGGCATGGCAAAAGTTCCATCCAAACCATCTTCCCATTTCAAAGAAAGCACCCCATCCTCAATTTTACTGTAAAGAACAGGAACCTCAGGTCTTCTCAAATAATTATCGAAAAACCATCCTAATGGTTGTTGCCCATATTGCTCGCAAAGTGTTTGAAAATCTGCCGTTGAAACAAAGCGAGTTTGACTTCCATCCGTAATTTTTTCCATAGCTGGATCGGGGTAACACATCCTTCTCAGTACTTCAAAAAAAACTTCGTCCCCCAATACATGCCTCAATGAATGTAATACCCACGCCCCTTTAGAATAAATGGGTGCCCGGTATATTTCTTTTGCAGATTGAGTCGCCAAAGGAGCAATGGCCAATTGATTGGAAAACCTTCGTTGGTTGTTCATGTATTCATGGTACCCTTCCATTCCCTTCAGTTCTTCCATGTACAAGGCTTGCATATAAGTCCCAAAACCCTCATGAATCCACATATCCCTCCAATCGAAGTTAGTCACCAAATTACCCCACCACTCATGGGCCAATTCATGGTGATGCAAGGCATCGAATCCCCAGTCCTTTCCTCTAGTCATAGAGGTATTACTGAAATTTGCTCCATAAGCAATAATAGTCTGATGCTCCATACCCAAGTGAGGCGTCTGCGCCACTCCGTATTTATCCGACCTAAAAGGATATGGCCCCAATAATTTTTCAAAAAAAGAAAGGTGCGCTTTGAGTTCAGGAAATAATTGAACCCCCTTTTCGTAGTCTTCTGGTAAAACATAGAAAACAAATGGAAATTCATCACCTGCTACACTAGTAAAAGTTTCCTCAATCGTGCGATAGGGCGCAATATTTAGCGCTACGTTATAAATATTGATGGGGTTGGTAATATCCCAATGGTAAGTCACGGTGGCGTCCGCATGCTGTTCTATTCGATTTAGTCGACCATTTGATGCAACCACTAAAGGCTCTGGAACCGTGATATGCAATGCCATAGTCTCCGGTTCGTCGCTCACATGATCTTTACATGGCCACCACAAATCAGCCCCATTCGTTTGACAAGTAGTGGCAATCCAATCCGCCCCAGAAGGCGTTTTAGACCAGGTAAATCCTCCATCCCATGGTGCCCTTGGTGCTACTCTTGGGTGTCCCTTGTAGTCCACGAGAATCCTTAATGGAGCACCTACCTGTCTGGTGTTGCCCAAAGGAATATAAATTTTTCCCCCCCTTCGGGAAAAATCTCTCGCGATACCCATTTCCCCAGATTGAACCTCTTGTACACCAGTTACTTCTAGAAGCGTATCCAAATCTAAAACCATTACATCCATAGGCTGAACAACTTTCGCTACCACTAATACGCTACCGTCAATGAACTTTTGAGCTGGGTCAATCGCCAATTCAAGATCGTAAAAGGTAACATCATAAGACGCTTGTTCAGGCATTAATGGACCACCTGAATCCATTATATCTACTTGTGCATACAGATTAAAGGAAATCATCGCACATAAAACAAGAAAGTATTTATTCATATTAGTCAAACTTTAACCATTTTTCAGAAGAATTAGATGATTCCACTGCTTTTTCAATAAATTTCATTCCCCTGACCCCATCGCTGATGGTTGGAAAATCTGCCAATAATGGATCTGGTTGCTCTCCTTTGAGTTTGGCTTGAATACAATGAGCTACATTGCGATAAATATTGGCAAATGCTTCTAAATATCCTTCTGGATGCCCTGCAGGTACCCTTGTGTGTGCTGTAGCTTCTGGAGCCAATTCTCCTACTCCAGTTCTCAACAGTTGCACTGGTTGGTCCAACCACCTCATCTTTAAAGTGTTGGGTTCCATTTGATGCCATTCTAGTCCACCTAACTCTCCATATACCCTTATGTTTAAAGCATTTTCCTCTCCAACAGAAATCTG
Organism: uncultured Saprospirales bacterium; assembly: GCA_937926355.1. Lineage (GTDB taxonomy): Bacteria > Bacteroidota > Bacteroidia > Chitinophagales > Saprospiraceae > CALAZP01. The sequence goes on along the minus strand of CALAZP010000292.1, from coordinate 1,504 downwards.
ACTGGCATGCAAAACTCCTTTCGCTCCTTTTTCCAATCGAAGTAAAATATTACCGTCGTCATCCAATCTTCTCCCCGGAACAAAAGAGGTTAAGTCTGCACACATTTCAGTGATCCTCAAACCAGTAATGTACTCTGCCAAATTCTCGGCATGGGTACCTATATCACCCATAGCACCTCCCGCTCCTGATTTGGATGGATCTGTTCGCCAAGACGCTTGTTTGGAATCCGTTGCTTCCACCCTAGTCGCCAACCACCCCTGGGGATACTCTACCACCACCTTCCTAATAGGACCTAATTTCCCATCCCGAATCATGGCTCTCGCTTGTTTGACCATCGGATAGCCTGTATAATTATGGGTCAAAGCATAAATAAGTCCAGATTTATTCACCATTTGCTCCAATTCCAATGCCTCCTCCAGATTGAAAGTAGCTGGTTTGTCACAAACCACATGAAAACCATATTCTAAAGCCATTTTGGAAGGTCCAAAATGCATATGATTGGGAGTCACTATGGACACTATATCCATGCGAATATCTTCGGGTAATTCACGCTCTTTCTTTATCATTTCTTCATAAGAACCATAGACTCTAGATGGATCTAAATAGAAATCTTCCCCAGATAATCTGGATTTTTCAGGATCCGAACTGAATGCGCCGCATACCAATTCAATTTGTCCGTCAAGAGCCGCAGCCATTCTGTGTACTCCACCGATAAAAGCTCCTCTACCGCCACCTACCATCCCCATTCTTATTTTACGTGCCATCGTAATCTATTTTATAGTTCTGTTAACAACAAATTTCTCCACTTTACCCTTACTCCACCTCCATCGTGTATTTGCAATGCAATGACGCCATTTGCCCTCGCAATTTTACCATCTTGTAAAGTAATCATTGGTTCTCCATTTACCCAGGTTTCTACTAATCCTCCTTGAACTCGTACCCTCAAAGTATTCCATTCTCCATAATTGAAAACAGCAGCTAATTTTTCCGCATCCGGTTGTATTAACCAACCTCTTCCATAAGATTCGTAAATTCCTCCTGTATTATTATCCGGGGGAGCTACCTCCGCCTGCCAGCCAGATATTTTGGTACCTTCTAAAGAAGATCGAAAAAATACCCCACTATTTCCATTGGATTCCTGAAGAAAATCAACCGATAAATCGAAGTTTTTAAACTCCTCTTCAGTAGCTAAATATCCATAACCTTTATCCGGTCCACTTTCGCAAACCAAAAAGCCATCTTCGACAAACCATTTTTCAGTGCCATGAATCACCCAGCCGTCTAGATTTTCTCCGTTAAATAAAGAAATAGGATTTTGAGCAATACCCCAAACAGGTAACAAAACCCACAATAACATTTTTAAGACTCCGTACTTAATTTTCATTTTATTCCATTTAATTTATAGCATCCAAGAGTTTAGGTTTGTTCTCTTTTTTTAATCTAATCGCCTTACCTTAATATTTTTAAACCAGCTTTGATTGCCGTGATCTTGTAAAGCTAAAT
>CALAZP010000291.1 GCA_937926355.1 uncultured Saprospirales bacterium | reverse complement strand
AAGTAGTTTTCTCATAGTATGTTAATTTGAAGTAAAGCTCCTGCATTTTTTTTCACCACTAAATGCAGGAGCTTTTTTTATTTTGCCTATTTCCTCGCTGAAAACCTTTCATAACAAGTTTTGTTATACCTTTGATTTTTTTACCTCTTTAACATTTTTTAAATGAACATTTTTGTTGCTAAACTCAGTTACCAAACTGAGAGTGATGAGCTAAGGGAAGCCTTCGAAGCATTCGGTGCCGTAGATTCCGCTAAAGTTGTTTTTGACAAAGAAACGAATCGATCAAAAGGATTTGGTTTCGTTGAAATGCCGAATGATGATGAAGCTCAAGCAGCGATTGCAGCGCTCAACGATTCAGAGTTAGCTGGTCGCACCATTGTTGTAAAAAAAGCTGAACCAAGAGAAAATCGCTCTTTCCGCCCTCGAAGAAATCCGAATTACTAGAAGTAATTTTCTTTGATATTACACAATGAATGAATAAAAAGGGGCTTTTGTAGCCCCTTTTTTTATTTCCTTTATCCCGAATTTTAAATATTTTGTAAGTATGAAAATATACCGATTCATACTACCTGCTATTTGGTTCACTTGGTCGATTCAAAGTTACAGCCAAGTAGTCACCACGGATCCTGTTTTTCCAACTGCAGACCAACCTGTCACCGTTTATTTCGATGCCGCTAAAGGTAACAGTGGATTATTCAATTGCAATTGTGACGTTTATCTACATACTGGCGTGATTACCAATCAAAGTAATTCGCCTACCGATTGGAAATATGTAGTCACCGAATGGGGGCAAGCCAATACCAAATGGAAAATGAACCGACTGCCCAATGAATCTAATCAATATTCATTCACCATTACACCTGATATCCAAACTTTTTATGGGATTCCAACATCTGAAACCATCCAACAACTCGCCTTCGTTTTCCGCAACGCAGATGGATCAAAAGTCGCCCGTGCCAGCGACGGTAGCGATATTTATACGCCTGTTTTTAATGGGCAACTGACTTTCCAATTAATAACCCCTTCCCCTGCAAGCCTACAACCAGTTGATCCCGGTCAAACGATCCTGATAAGCGGGGAAGCTTCCTTATTCTCATTAATAGAAATTTATGATAACGATTCCCTAATTCACAGTGAATATGGAACTCAATTGAATTATTCCCTCTCCACTCAACCCGGAGCACATCAAATTACCATTACTACCACTGCCGGGGGAGTGAGTCAAACTACCTTTTTTAGTTATTTTACCACTGCCCCAACTATAGAAGCTCACAACCCAAACCCTGAACTATTCGGTCATCATAGGTTATCCAATGGTTCGGTATATTTTTCTCTTTTTTCTCCTTAAAATCCTACGTTCACCTAATAGGAGATTTTAATCACTGGCTGCCCACAGAGGACTGGCAAATGAATTATGACCCAGCTAGCCAAACCTATTGGTTGATTACCGACCAAATATTCCCCGCTAATTCTTATGTGTTTCAATATTTGGTAGATGGCCAACTCAAAGTGGCCGATCCATATAGCACTCTAGTTCTAGACCCCGATCACGATCCATTTATAGATATCCAATTCCTGAGTCAACTGCCTCCTTACCCTCATAATCAGACATCAGGCATCGCAAGTGTACTCTCTGCTGAATCTCCCAACTTTAATTGGAGTGAGGAAAACAAACCACTGGTAGATCCCGAACGATTAATGGTGTATGAATTGCTCTTGAGAGACTTTCTTCAAAGCCATTCTTATCAGGATTTGACAGATACCCTCAGCTATTTAAAGCGATTAGGCATTAACGCGATCGAACTCCTACCCATTAACGAGTTTGAAGGAAACATCAGCTGGGGATACAATCCATCATTTCACATGGCATTAGACAAATACTACGGTTCGGCAGAAGACCTCAAAAGATTCGTAAATGCTTGCCATCAAGAAGGCATAGCGGTCTTATTAGATGTCGTGTTTAACCACGCATTTTCCCAAAGTCCACTAGCCCAACTCTACTGGGATTCCAATAACAACCGCCCTGCTCCAGATAACCCTTGGTTGAATACCGTACCCACCCACCCTTTTAATGTGGGCTATGATTTTAACCACGAAAGTGAGGCTACTCAAGAATTTGTGCAAAGGGTTTTGACCTATTGGCTCGAAGAATTTCACATAGACGGATTCAGGTTTGATTTATCTAAAGGATTCACTCAAAGAGTGAGTTTTGACGACAACAGTTTTAGAACTTACGATACAAAAAGAATTGAAGTACTTAAAAAATACGGCACTACTGTAAGGGCAATAAATCCCGATGCCTATCTTATTTTAGAACATTTTGCAGACCAACAAGAAGAAAATGAATTAGCTGCAGCTGGGTTTTTACTGTGGAGTGGATTTGGACTCCATCATCAATATCTTGAAGCAGCTATGGGTTATCCATCCGACCTTCAACAAGTAGATTATAGATTTGCTGGTTTTAGTACCCCAGCTCAGTTGACCTATATAGAAAGTCACGATGAGGAACGGATGGTCTATAAAAATAGACAATTTGGGAATCAAGCTCAAGGATATGTGATTAGGAATCAGTCCATTGCTCTTGAAAGAGCGGCATTAACCAGCCTCTTCTTTTTCCCTATTCCCGGACCCAAAATGATGTGGCAATTCCAAGAATTAGGCTATGATTATCCAATTAATTATTGTCCGGATGGCTCTATTAGTCAAAATTGCAGAACGGCTCCCAAACCTATCACTTGGAATTATCTTCAGGACTCTGATCGCCTTAACCTATACCAAACCATTTCCGCATTAAACCACCTCAAAAAAGAATATGAAGTCTTTCAAAATGG